>WFPH01000183.1 GCA_015487645.1 Thermosulfurimonas sp.
ATTCCGGAAAGCACCGCTATCTCGGATGCCGAGACCGAAAGGCGGCGCTGAATCTCTATCAGGTTCAAACTACCGGTCTGGCCGTAAATAAAAGCCAGCCCCATCACCAGAAAAGCCGAGGCCAAAGAGCCTAGGAGAAAGTACTTAAGACTTCCTTCAAGCCCGCGGGGATCCCGCCACGCCAGGGCCACCAGCACATAAATAGAAAGGCTCATGAGCTCAAGCCCCAGATAGATCACCAGAAGATCCGTGCCCGAGGCCATAAGCATCATCCCGCAAACTGCAAAATAAAGCAGGCCGTAATACTCCCCGAAGTGAAACCTCTCTCTCTTCGCGTAAGCCGGCGAGATCAGAATGCTCAGAAAGAGGCTCAAAAGAAAGACAGTTTTAAGAAAAAAACCGTAGTGATCGGCCAAATAACTGTCTCCGAAAGACAAGCCCAGGCTTTCCCGGCAGAGCCACCAGGCAAGCACCGTTCCAAAGAGGGCCATCCAGAAGAAGAAATCCTTAGCCCTGATGGCCCGATCAAAGAGCACCATCAAGGAGGCCACCACCACCAAAAATATTTCCGGGGAGAGCGCCTTCAGATTAAACAGGGAAAACAGCATGGAGCCCCTCCTTTATGAGCTGGCTTAAGGAAACCACAGGACCGGCCGAGTGCACGTGGTTGAGAAGACCATTCACTGAAACATGCATGAAAGAGAGAAAAGGCTTGGGATAAATGCCTATCCATAGGACTAAAATCAGCATAGGAAGAAGTGCTACGGTCTCCCTCAGGTTCATTTCCGGAAGACGCGCAATCTGAGGGTTGATTTTCTGACAAAAGACCCGCTGGTAGAGCCAGAGCATATAACAGGCCCCCAGGATCACACCGGTAGCCGCGAAGGCCGCGGCCCACTTTTTAGCTTGGAAAGTCCCGAGCAGAATCAGGAACTCCCCTACAAAGCCGTTCGTGCCGGGTAAACCGATGGAGGCCATGGTGAAGACCAGGAAGAAGGCTGCATAAATGGGCATAACCGAGGCCAATCCCCCGTAGTAAGAGATCTCCCGGCTGTGGGTCCGGTCGTAGACGATACCCACGCACATAAAAAGCGCCCCGGTAACCACTCCGTGGTTGATCATCTGCAGGATGGCACCCTCCACCCCGTTGGCCGTAAGAGAAAAGATCCCCAGGGTCACAAACCCCATATGGCTTACGGAGCTATAGGCGATTAGCCGCTTGAGGTCGCTTTGAGCCAGACAGGCCAGGGCCCCATAAACGATGGCCACGATGGAGAGCACCAGCATAGGCACGGCCAGGGCCAGGGTAGCCTTGGGAAAGAAAGCCAGCGAGAACCGCAGGAAGCCGTAAGCCCCCATCTTAATAAGAATGCCTGCCAGGATGACCGAACCGGCTGTGGGAGCCTCGGTATGGGCATCGGGAAGCCAAGTGTGCACCGGCCACATGGGAACCTTAACCGCGAAGGCCGCAAAGAAGGCCAGAAAGAGGATAATCTGAAGCCCGTAAGGCAGTCCCATCTGCATGAGGGTCGGGATCTCAAAGGTCCCGGCCTTGAGATAGATCACGATGATGCCGATCAGCATGAGGACCGAGCCAATGAGAGTATAGAGGAAGAACTTGATGGTGGCGTAAAGCCTCCGCGGGCCTCCCCAGATCCCGATGATGAGATACATCGGAATGAGCATGGCCTCCCAGAACACATAAAAAAGGAAAAGATCCAGGGAGCAGAAGACTCCGATCATGGCCGCGGAGGTAAGAAGGAGCGCAATGTAAAATTCCTTCACTTTATTCGTGATGGATTCCCAAGAGATCAGTATGCAAAGGATGGTAATAAGGGCCGAAAGAAGGATAAAAAGGACGCTTATGCCATCCACCCCGAGAAAATAATGCACTCCAAGAGCCTTTATCCAGGAATGTTTCTCCACGAACTGAAAACCGACAAAAGACCTATCAAACTGGAACCACAAAGGCAGACTCACCACCAGATCCGCCAGGGCCACCACCAGGGCCAAGACCTTAATGAGGCCTTCGGCCCGACGGGGAATGAGGAAGAGCAAGACCGCACCGGCTACCGGAAGCCAGATAATGAGTGAAAGCAAAGGAAATTCCGCCATTTTCAGATCCATCATAGGCTCAACCCCGTCTTAAAAGTAGTAGTGTAGGAGCACAAAGAGAGCCAAAGCTCCACAGGCCATGATGAGCGCATAATGTTGCACCACTCCAGACTGGAACCTTCTGAGTCCGCTTCCAGTAACTCTCACCGCTTCCGGAAGTCCGTTCACCGTTCCTTCGATCACAAAGGTGTCCACGATGAGCCCCACGAAGGTATTGGCCACCCAGAGAGTAGGTTTCACAATGAGGTAGAGATAAATTTCATCCCAGTACCACTTCCGATAAAGATACCGGTAAAGAAGCGGTAGTCTCTGAGGCACCAGCCGCTGTAGCGAGGGCCTCTTGACGTAAGCCAGCCAGGCCAAACCGATTCCGAGAAGACCGGCCAGGGTGGAAATCCCCATGAGAGCGAACTCCAGGGCCTTCTGCGAGTGCTCAAAGCCCTCTGGGACATGGAACTCCGGATGCCCCAGCACCGGAGCCATGAAATGGGCGAAATGGTTGCCGCCCCCCAAAACCTCCGGAATACCAATCCAACCCGCCGCCACCGCCCCGATAGCAATCAACATGAGAGGGATGGTCATCACCTTGGGAGATTCATGGGGTTCTTTGCCGTGCAGGGCTTCCCGCCCCCTGAACTCTCCATGAAAGGTCATGAAAACCACCCGGAAGGAGTAAAAGGCTGTAAGAAAGGCCACGAAAGTGCCCACCGCCCAGACTAGCCTTCCCCAGGGATAAGCCGAGAAAAAGGCCGAAGCCAGAATCTCGTCCTTGCTGAAAAACCCCGCCAGCCCCGGGATACCGGCTATGGAGAGAGAAGCGATGAGAAACGTCCAGTAAGTGGCCGGCATATACTTTTTGAGCCCTCCCATGTAACGCATATCATTGGGATCCGGGGCGTGGTGCATGGCGTGGATCACGCTTCCGGCCCCCAGAAAGAGGAGGGCCTTGAAGTAAGCGTGGGTGAAGAGATGGAACATCCCGGCGGCAAAGGCCCCTACCCCGCAGGCCATGAACATGTAGCCCAGCTGGGAAAGGGTGGAGTAAGCGATCACGCGCTTGATGTCGAACTGCGTGGGAGCAATGGTCGCCGCCATGAAGCAGGTGATGGTCCCAGCGGCGGCCACCACGGCCATGGCCGTGTTAGAAAGCTCAAAGATGGCATGACAGCGGGCCACCATGAAAACCCCGGCCGTAACCATAGTGGCGGCGTGGATGAGAGCCGAGACCGGGGTGGGACCCTCCATGGCATCCGGCAACCACACGTGGAGCGGGAATTGAGCACTCTTGCCCAAGGCCCCGCAGAAGAGAAGGAGTGCAATCAGCGTGGGCACGGCCACCGGATGACCAAGGAGGTTAAGGTGATGGTCGGCTATCTCATGGACCCGGGGGAAGACATCCTGATAGTAAAGGCTGCCGAAGAAAACAAAGACCAGGAAAACTCCAAGGGCGAAACCAAAATCTCCGAAGCGGTTAACAATAAAGGCCTTCTTGGCCGCGTCGGCCGCACTCTTCTTTTCGTACCAAAAGCCTATGAGAAGGTAGGAGCAGAGTCCCACCGCCTCCCAGCCAAAATAGAGCTGGAGGAAATTGTTGGCCGAAACCAGCATGAGCATGGAGAAAGTAAAAAGGGAGATGTAAGCGAAGAAGCGATAGTAACCGGGGTCGTCCGCCATATAACCTATGGAGTAGACATGGATGAGAAAGGCCAAGGAACAAACCATGGCCAGCATCATGGCCGAAAGGGGGTCGATCTGAAAACCCACCCCTACCTTAATCCCGGCTGCGGCCACCCAGGAAAAGAGATCAAAGTTGACCCAGGTACCGTGGATGACCTCCCAGAGAACCTTGAGCGAGATAAGAAATGAACCGAAAACGGCTAAACAGGGGAGCCAATGGGCCTTGTCCCTCAAAAACCTCCGGCCGAAAAGCAGAGTGATTACGGAAGCCAGAAGCGGAAGCCCCGGGA
>WFPH01000184.1 GCA_015487645.1 Thermosulfurimonas sp.
ATCGGCTACATCGCGCGGAGTAGATAAAGAGTCGGTTTAAGAGTTTTTAAAGCAATAGAAGCCCAGAGTCATCCATACCTCCCTCCCTAAGGGCCGGGTGGACGCCCGGCTTTTTTCGTTTTGTTTTTTAAGATCGAGAGGGCCGGTAGCTCAGAAGGTAGAGCGCGGGACCGAAAATCCCGGCGGCGGAGGTTCGACTCCTCCCCGGCCCACTGAGGAGAAAGGCATGCGGGGTGGTGTAAAGGCAACACGCCGGTCTCATAAGCCGGGGAATCCGGGTTCGAGTCCCGGCCCCGCATCCAAGTCCCGTTACACCCTGATCCCTCTCACTCAAGAGGCCCTTGACGATGCGGGCATCCCGCTCAGCGTGTGGACCCTGCGGGACTGGCGAAAGTACGGGAGACACCCCGAGATCTTCGTCAAACTCGGAAGACGGGTGTTCTTAGTACTTGAGAAGTGGAACGCCCTGATCGAAAAGAAAATCAACTCAAGGAGGTAAAAAATGCCCACCATCTTCAACGGAACCCCTCACAGTATTCTCATCTACGACGAGAAGGACGTTTACGAGGATGCCAAGACCCGAAAGCTCTATCTGAAAGATCCGAAGGCCCGCCCTTTACTGGAGATTCCTCCAGCCGGAGAGGTACTGAACGCCAGGATCGTCTACAGGAAGGCGGGTATTTTCGAGGGAATCCCCATCTACGAGGCGGAACTACTGGGGGCCGATCCCATCCCTGAAGCGGACATCGTGGTGGTGTCCGCTCTCTTTGCCGCCGCTGCCAAGGAGTTCAATCTCTCCGGCCTTGAGAGGCTCTACACCATCAGCCAGCCGGTGTATCGGGATCCGGGAAACCCCAGACCGGTGGCCAGACCGGTGGGATGTTTGGGGTTTAGCAGAGTCATGGAAGTAAGCAGGGAATAGCAATGCGTTTATTAGGGATAGACCCGGGACTCTCTAAGACATGCGGATGGGCCGTGGGGGAAAAGCGAGGAGATGGTCTCATCCTCCTTGACTACGCCGTGGAGGTCCCCTCAAGGATCGGACTGAGGGTCCTGGCCTCGAAGCTTTCTTCCATCGCCGAACGCTACGGTGTGGACCATGTGTTAATTGAGGACTTCTTCTTCCTCGGCAAGAGGAAACAAAATCAAAACGGACACGCTCCGGAAGAGGACAAGAAGGACTTGGCCTCCCGTTATGTAGTGGAACGCATGCAGAGATTGATCGGGTATCTTGAAGGGTTCTTTTCAGCCCGGTACGTGCCGGTCAGGGTGGTCCATCCAGCGGTTTGGAAGAACCGAATCAGACGGGCGAAAGGGGTCGAGTCCCCCGATGAGTTCCTGCTGAAACTTTATCCGGAACTTGAAGGGCTGCCGAAGGCCAAGAGGAAACACGTGCTCTCCGCAGTGGGGCTGATCATGGCGGAAATGGGGGTTCCTTTATGATTAAGCTCGATGCGGACTATTTAGAGAGAGTGAGAGCCGAGGAGAACGTCGCCGAGAGGAGACTTGCCGCAGCCGTGGTCTTGCAATGGGTCAAGGATCTTCAAGGGGGACGCGGGAATAGATGGGAGATACTCTCTTGGCCCGAAAGCGACGGGGCACATTTCTGGGTGGAGAGAGTGCTCAAGTGGGATGTCCGTATCGTCCAAGACTTCCGTGATCGCTGGTTCCGTAAGAAATACGGTTACGAGTATCGTGATCGTTTCAGACACTCAAAGTGGGCCCGTGGGAAGAGAAGAAAAATCCGTGCTCAAAAGATTCTCTTGAGGTAGGGATCAATAATGCTGGCGGGTCGTCTAACGGGCAGGATGTCCGGTTTTGGGCCGGACGGTCGGGGTTCGAATCCTCGCCCGCCAGCCAGCCTCCGAAAATGAAAATGCCTGTCATGCTCGATCTCTTTTCTGGGCTGGGGGGCGCATCCGAAGCCATGCGAGAAAGGGGATGGGAAGTCTACACCGTAGACATCGATCCGCGCTTTCATCCGGATCTCTTGTGCGATGTCCGGGATTTCCTTAAGTTGTGGCCAAAAACAAAGAATGTGGACCTGATCTGGGCTTCCCCTCCGTGTGACGAATTCTCAAAAAGTGAAAAACCCTGGTTCGATCAGGATAGACCCTCAATTGAGGCCCTGGCCCTTGTCTGGGAGACCATCAAAATCGTAAGGGAACTTAACCCTCGGTTCTGGATACTTGAAAATGTCCGTGGGGCACAGAAATGGCTCGGGAAGGCTCCATGCCGCATAGGTCCTTTCTACCTCTGGGGTTGGTTTCCTTTTGATGAATTGAAACAAATGATAGGAAATGAGCGCGTCTTCTTCGGAAAAACGCAACTCTGGCCTCATCCAGATCGGAAGGCTCTTCGTGCGAAGATCCCATACGGAATTTCTCTGGCCGTAGCGCTTGCAGTGGAACGGCATCTCTGCATTGACGAAAACTTCATTAAGATCAGAAGCCCTTTTCAAAGGGAATTACCCTTTGTTTCCAACACCGAGTGTGTAGTAGAAGCCGGCTAATTTTCCGTATCCCCCTTAAAAGAAAAGACCTCCCGCCACACCTTTTCCGCCGCCTTTCTTCTCACATCGGGAAGAAGGTGGGCGTAGCGTTCGGTCATCTGAATCGTCTTGTGACGGGCAAGCTCCTTGATCACGTGTAGCGGTACCCCGGCCAGGGCCAGCCAAGAACAGAAGGTATGCCTCAGCGTGTGGAACACCACCTTCTCCCTAGGATCGGTTACCCCTTCATTAAATTTGAGGTCCCGTACGATGTTCTCCCACACGTCCGGCACCTCCTTGAAAGGCCTCCCATCCGGCTTGGTGAAGACATGCTCATGGGGCTTCTTCCCCTTGATCAAGGGCAACAGGACATCCTTGACCTGATCCGGAACGTAGACTACGCCGTTTTCCCCCGACTTGGCGTCACGGACATGGATCACGCCTTCCTTGAGGTCAAGGTCTTGGACTTTGAGGCGGAAGATCTCCCCGGCCCGCATGCCGGTCGTGAGAGCAAGAAGGACCATGGGATAGATCAGATTGCGGGGAGAGTTCCGCTTGCGGCATTCGACAAGGAGCTTACGTGCCTCCTCGGGGGTGAGAAAACGGACCCGACGGTTGTCAAAACGAGGGACCCGTACGCCCGAGGCGGGATTGTTTCCTACGAGGAAACCCCATTTACGGGAACGGTTCAGCGCCGCCCGAACCAGGGCTATCACCTGTTGTGCGGTCCTGGGAGTGCGCCCGGCCTGAAGGATCTCCGTCTTGAGCTTCTCCACATCAAGCGAAGAAATTTCGGAGAGCTTTTTGCTTCCCAGAGCAGGCAGTATCCACTTGCGGAAGTATCCCTCCGTCTTCTTGAAAGACTTGATCTGAGTCTCCGCCCAAGGGAAATAGTGTCTCTCACAGAACTCTGCGAAGGTGAGGTGGGGTTCCCTGACCGAGGGCCCCGAGGAGTGATGTTCCTCTATGAGTTCGTTCTTAAGCCGGGCCTCAAGCTCTCTCGCCTGAGAGAGGGAATACACTGTTGCGGACTTGCGTCTTCTCCGATAGCAGACCTGGACCACGTAAGTGCGCTGTCCGTTTCGGGGCTGCTTTGAACCGCATCGGGTACAGGAATCGTGGTCGAGCGAGATCAAGGTGCGGCATTTCGGGCATCTCCAGAGGATAGGCATCGTCCACCTCCCGATCCCCTTTTTGGATAGTAAAAGCAGGCGGATGTAACCCCCTGAAACTCGCAAATACGAAAGATCCGACGGGGTTGCGGATGTAAATGGGATGTAAATTTCCCCACTCGGAGCCCCTCAAAGACACTAAATGGCACTCAAAAACACCAAACGGTTTTCGGTTCATGATCGGGCGAAAACTTTTATCGTTTAAGGGGAAGCGGGAGGGATGTTTGATTTTCCTGGTGCCCGGGGCCGGACTCGAACCGGCACGGGGTGGGAACCCCAGAGGATTTTAAGTCCCCAGCGTCTACCTGTTCCGCCACCCGGGCGTATACAGCGTTTAAATTATAGCACCACCCCTCTTGCGGGAAAATACTCAGTAACCATCCCCGAGAAGATGGACATTACCAAGGTGGATCTTTTTAAGGCCAGCGGAACGGGCAAGGGCGAGGGCAGCCTCCGCGTGACGACGGGAGGTGGTGGGAAGGTCCTCTAGGTAAAATGTAGGGTAGAAAGCTAAAAGGGACCAGGGAATCTCGGGATTAAGTGCGGAAATAAACCTTGCGAGAGCCGCAATTTCTTCCTCATCCACATATCCAGGAACGAGGAGAGTGGAAGCCACAAGCGGAGGCGGCATGGGCCTTACGGAGGCCAGCTCCGCAAGAGTTTTAAAGTTTTCAAGAGTAGCTCGATTGGAGACTCCGCAAAGGGTGAAGTGGATTGGAAGGCTAAAGGCCTTAAGATCCACTTTAAGAGTTCCACCGGTCTCTAAAGAAAGGGCCATCATTTGGCGTAGAATCCGGGGGTTTTCGGCCCCGTTGGTTTCCCAACAGATCCTAAGGATGCGGCCGGAGGCAGCCTTGAGAGCCTTTTTGGAAAAGGCTAGAGCGTGAGGACTTTGCGGTCCTGGATCCCCGCCGAAGTAACAAATACAGGAGACCTCGGGCCTTAAGTCCGCAAGCATCCGGTCTCTCGCTCGGCGGCGACCGCTAAGAGGCCTTTTCCTAAAGTGCCAGTTCTGACAGTAAAGACAATTGAAATTGCAGGCCTCGTAAAAGACGGCCAGGTTAAAGTATCCTCTTTCAGGTCCCGGTCGATAGGCAAAATAGGGGAAACCTGCACCGGTCCCACCGGCACAAACGAAATCGGCCACACAATTTGTGGGCAAAGGATCAAGATACCAGGACACATAGGCTTCATTAGGGCTGGCACCGATAAGCCTTCCCCCCAGGTTTTGCCAGATCCCGCAGTAGCCGAAGGCCCCCTCCGGGATGCGGCAGCGGTGAAAACAGAGGTTACAGGGGAGACCTTCTTCGGCCCGAGGAGGGGCTTCGGGAAGGCCGAAGGCCTTCCTTGTGCGGGCGTGGATTTTGTTTATCTCGGGCTCTATCTCCGACCAGTAGTTTCTTAGGCAGCTTACGCAGAAACCGATACGATCCGAAATGGTTTTCGCTTTTTTACCGCACGAAAGACAGGTAC
>WFPH01000185.1 GCA_015487645.1 Thermosulfurimonas sp.
CACCGAGGCCGTGCGCCGGAGGCCTTACTCCGTGATCCTCTTTGACGAGATTGAGAAGGCCCATCCGGACGTCTTCAATATTCTTCTCCAGATACTTGACGATGGCCGCCTCACCGACGGTAAGGGCCGCACGGTGGATTTCCGTAACACCATCATCATCATGACCTCCAATATCGGGAGCCAGTGGATCCAGGAGATCACCAGCGATCGCCAGGAGATGGAGCGCCGGGTAATGGAAGCCCTGCGGGCGCATTTCCGTCCGGAGTTCCTGAACCGTATTGATGAGATCATCATCTTCAACCGACTGGGGCGCGAGGAACTCATGCGGATCGTGGACATCCAGCTCCGGTATCTGCAGGAGCGTCTGTCCGAGAAACACATCACGCTCGAGCTTACGGACAAAGCCCGCGAATGGTTGGCCAATGTGGGCTTTGATCCAATTTATGGGGCGAGGCCCCTCCGGCGTGCCATCCAGCGCTATGTGGAAGATCCTCTGGCTATGAAGATCCTTGCTGGGGAGTTCGCGGAGGGAGACCACGTGGTGGTGGACTATGAGGAAAAGGAGGGCCAATTGGTCTTTCGGAAAAAATAAGCGGATGGGGTTCAAATGAAGTATCGAGTGATCTTCATGGGCACACCGGATTTCGCTGTTCCGGCCCTCAAGGCCCTCCTTGAGAGCGAAGAAGTCGTGGCGGTAATCACCCAGCCGGATCGTCCGCGGGGGCGGGGCCAGAAGCTCCGCCCCTCTCCGGTAAAAGAGGTGGCTCTGATGGCCGGCTGTCCGGTGCTTGAGCCGGAGCGGCTCAAAGATCCGGATCTGGTGAAGACTCTCCGCGACTTTAGACCCGATCTTGTGGTGGTGGCAGCCTACGGAAAGATCGTACCCAAAGAGATTCTGGAACTCCCTCCTTATGGGTGCTGGAACATTCACGCCTCCCTTCTTCCGAAATACCGGGGAGCCGATCCTATCCGCTGGGCCATCTTGAACGGAGAAAGGGAGACCGGCATAACCATCATGCAGATGGATGAGGGACTGGATACCGGGCCCATCCTTCTTCAGAAGAGTACGCCCATCGGGGAAGAAGAGACCGGGGGTGAGCTTTACCTGCGCCTGGCTCGCCTGGGAGCGGAAGCCCTGGTGGAAGCCTTACAGCTTCACAAGGAAGGGGGCTTGCACCCTCGCCCTCAGCCGGAAGAAGGGGTTAGTTATGCCCCACCCATTAAAAAAGAAGAAGCCAGGCTGGATTTTTCTCTTTCAGCCTGGAGGGTGGCCTGCCGGATAAGGGCCTTCGATCCCCGTCCGGGCGCTTACACTTTTCTTGAAGGGCGGCTTTTCAAGCTCTTTCGGCCAAAGGTCCTGGATGAGCCTCCCGCGGCCTCCCCAGGAACGGTTCTCGGGGTAAAGGATGCCCGGATTCTCTTGGCCTGTGGGGAGGGGACGCTGGCGGTGGAGGAGGTGCAAATCGAGGGCAAAAAACGCCTGCCGGTGAGGGAATTTCTCAAGGGCTATCGCCTGGAGCCGGGCCAACGCCTCGGTTTTTAAGAAAGGGCCTTGCCCGTGGTGGTCATGGAGAGGCTACAGTGCAGGATGCCCTTTAAGGCCTTGATGCGGTCGGCTAGATCCCGCACGGCACTTGCCTCTCCTTTCACGATGATAACCTCCAAACAGTGATCGTGATCCAGGTGCACGTGTTGGGTGGAGATGATGCGGGCGTAGTGGTCGTGCTGGATATCGATCAGGCGATCGGTTAGTTCCCGCTTGTGATGGTCGTAAACGTAGGTGATGGTACCCACTACTTCGCTATGGCTCTTTCGCCATTCTTCCTCCACCAGTTTTTCCCGAATAAGGTCCCGAATGGCCTCCGAGCGATTGCGATAGTGCTTGCGGGCCAGATATTGGTCAAAGCTTTTGAGCAAGGATTCCGGAATGGAGACTCCGAATCTTACCAACTCGCTCATATCCACCCTCCTGCAATGAATTAGGTTATATCTATTCCCGGAATAAAGTTTATAGAGGGACAAGGACTCCATGTCTTATAGGCCACAGAGCCTCTTGGGGAGTCTGTCCCTCTGTCCCTCTGTCCCTCAACTCCCAATTAGTTGGTTGGGCTTGAAAGCCCTTGCCACTCGGGAGGATGGAGCTGAGGGACATATACCTTACCCCAAAAGGAGGTGAGCCATGTTCTACGTAGGCATAGATGTGGCC
>WFPH01000186.1 GCA_015487645.1 Thermosulfurimonas sp.
GATGCTGGCTGCTCTGGCTTCCCTGATGGCCGTGCCCGTGGGAGTCCTCTGCGGGGTCTACCTTTCGGAATACGCCCGGGGGAAGTTAGGGGAGGTGGTGCGGGTCTCCGCGGACGTGCTCCAGGGAGTGCCCTCCATCGTGCTCGGCATCGTGGCCTATTTGTGGGTGGTCAAACCCATGGGGCACTTTTCGGCCCTCTCCGGCGCGGTGGCCCTGGCCATCATGATGCTTCCGGTGATCGTGCGCTCTACCGAGGAAATCCTCAAGATGATTCCCGAGACCCTGCGGGAGGCCTCCCTGGCTCTGGGAGTAAACTACTGGCGCACGGTGGTGAAGGTCCTGATCCCTACCGGGCTGGTGGGGATTAGCACCGGAATTCTGCTTTCGCTGGCCCGCATCATGGGGGAGACCGCTCCGCTCCTTTTTACGGCCTTCGGAAACCCCTTCTGGAATCTGAATCCCATGCAACCGGTGGAGGCCCTGCCGCTTACGGTCTTCAAGTACGCCATCAGCCCCTATGAGGAGTGGATCCGGCAGGCCTGGGGAGCCAGTGTGGTCCTTACCCTCATGGTCCTGGGTCTGAACCTGCTTTCCCGATTTCTGGCCTGGAGGCTCGGAGGACATGGCCGCTAAGACTGTGGTTGAGCCCCGTGAACCCGCCATCTTCGATATTCGGGATCTCTGGGCTTATTATGGCGAGAAACCTGCCATCCGGAACGTCACCTTGAAGATTCCGGAAAAGAGAGTTACGGCCATCATGGGGCCTTCGGGTTGCGGAAAGACCACCTTTATCCGCTGTCTGAATCGTCTGCACGAACTCACTCCGGGGGCCACGGTGAAAGGAGAGATCCTTCTCCGGGGCGAGAACATCCTCAATATGGATCCGGTTCTGGTCCGTCGAAGGATCGGGATGGTCTTTCAGCGGCCGAATCCTTTCCCCACCATGACCATCTACGACAATGTCCTTGCGGGCTACAAGTTGTTGGGGATAAGACTCCGGCGGGAGGAGGCCGACCAGATCGTGGAGGAGGCCCTGCGCAAGGCCGCCCTATGGGAGGAGGTCAAGGACAGCCTGCATAAACGGGGGACTTATCTTTCAGGGGGGCAGCAGCAGCGGCTCTGTATCGCCCGGGCGCTCGCGGTCAAACCCGAGGTTCTTCTCATGGATGAGCCCACCTCGGCCCTCGACCCCAAGTCCACGGCCAAGATCGAGGAACTGGTGGTGGAGTTAAAGCAGAGCGTGACCATCGTGATCGTAACGCACAACATCGCCCAGGCCGGCCGCGTCTCGGATTATACGGCCTTTTTCTATCTGGGGGAGCTGGTGGAGTTCGGTCCCACCTCGCATCTTTTCACCGTACCCCGAGACAAGCGGACCGAGGAATTCCTCAAGGGGAAATTCGGCTGATGCGGGTCTTCTTGATGGCCTTCGTCATGGTTTTCCTGGCCGAGCTGGGAGACAAGACGCAACTTGCGGCTCTGGGGCTTGCGGCCCGGGAAAAGCGTTTCTGGCCAGTTTTTTTGGGGGCGGCCCTGGCTTTGGTGCTCTCCTCGGCCCTGGGCGTGGCCGCAGGCCGATTCCTCGGGGAGGTGTTGCCCCTTAAGTTCATCCGCTGGGGGGCCGGGGTTCTTTTCATCCTGCTGGGAGCCCTGATGATATGGGGAAAGATCTGAGGCTTACCGAGCTCGAAAAACGCCTGGTGGATCTTCTTTCCGAGGGGTTGCCCTTGGTGGAAAGGCCTTATCTGGCGCTGGCCGAAAGGCTTGGGGTGAGCGAGGAAGAGGTGCTTTCCGCTATCCGGGGACTCCTGGAGAAGAAGGTCATTCGAAGACTCGGAGCCATCATTCGGCACAATCTCTCCGGTTACGAAGGCAACGTCATGGTGGCCTGGCGAGTTCCGGTCGAGCGGGTAGAGGAGGTGGGGCAGGCACTCGCCGCCAAGCCCTTTATCACCCACTGTTACCTCCGCAGAACCTACCCCGACTGGCCCTACAACCTCTATACCATGGTGCATGCCGAGTCCGAGGAGGCCTGCCGGAGATTGGTGGAAAAGCTTTCCCGGGAGCTCGATCTTCCGGATTACGAGATGCTCTTTACGGAAAAAGAGATCGTGCGCCGGACGAGAAAGTATTTTTCGTGAGAAAAATTCGGTTTACCGGATTTTGGAGGCTTTTGAAGAAAAAGTAGGGAGGTGAAATATGGCGGCAACAAAATCACGCCGGTACTTCGCCGAGGCGATCAAGGTCATCCCAGGAGGGGTAAACAGTCCGGTGCGGGCCTGTAAGAGCGTGGGGGCGGACCCCATCTTCTTCGAGCGGGGCCAGGGCCCCTTTCTTTATGATGTAGATGGGCGGCGCTACATCGACTATGTGGCTTCCTGGGGCCCGCTCATCCTGGGGCATGCGCATCCGGAAGTGGTGGCCGCGGTGAAGGCCGCCGCGGAGGGCGGAACCAGTTTCGGGGCTCCCACCTGGGCTGAGGTGGAACTGGCAAGGCTGATCTGCGAGTGTGTGCCTTCCATCGAGAAGGTTCGGCTGGTCAATTCCGGGACCGAGGCCACCATGAGCGCCATAAGGCTCGCCCGGGGGTACACGGGGCGCAAAAAGATCGTGAAGTTCGATGGTTGTTACCACGGTCATGCGGATTCTTTTCTGGTCAAAGCCGGCTCGGGAGTAGCTACTCTAGGCATTCCCGGAAGCCCCGGAGTGCCAGAGGAAATCGTGGCCAATACTATAAGCCTGCCTTACAACGACCTCGAGGCGGTAAAAGACTGTTTCGCGAAGATGGGCCCTGAGATCGCGGCCGTGATTGTGGAGCCCATCGCTGGCAACATGGGGGTGGTTCCGCCTGAGCCGGGGTTCCTCGAAGGCCTGCGGGAGATTACCAGGGACCACGGGGCTCTTCTCATTTTTGACGAGGTCATTACCGGTTTCCGGGTGGGTCTTTCTGGGGCTCAGGGTCTCTACGGTGTAGAACCGGATCTCACCTGCCTGGGGAAGATCATCGGCGGAGGGCTTCCGGTTGGGGCCTACGGCGGACGGGCCGAGATCATGGACCATATCGCCCCCGAGGGGCCGGTCTATCAGGCGGGTACCCTTTCGGGGAATCCGCTGGCGGTGGCCGCGGGGTTAACAACCCTGAGAATCCTTACCCGGCCCGGGACCTATGAAAGGCTTGAGGAGCTTTCGGCCCGGTTCTTCGAGGGGCTTTCCGAGGCCGCCCGGGCCGCCGGCCTTAAGGTTACCGGCAATCGGGTGGGCTCCATGATGACCCTCTTTTTCCGGGAGGGAAAGGTGGCGAACTTCGCCGATGCGGCGGCCTCGGATACCGAACGTTACGGAGCTTTCTGGCGGGCCATGGTAAAGCGCGGAGTTTACCTCGCCCCCTCGCAGTTTGAAGCCGCCTTCGTTTCGCTGGCCCACACTGAGGAAGAAATCGAAAGGACCATCGAGGCCGCTCGCGAGGCCTTCAAAGAGATCGTTTGAAATTTCTTAAAAATAAAAGGCGGTCGGGATTTCCTCTCGACCGCCTAACTTAGCTTAATATCTTTTCGAGTCCTCTGAATAACATTCCCCTCCCTGAGGGAGGGGAAGAAACCCTTTAAATTTCCCCCTCCCAAACCCTACCCCACAGGTGGGAGGGCGGACTTTTCTTTTTCAGAGGTCTCTTATTTCTTTTTTAGCCAGGGCATCATGGCCCGCAGGCGCCGGCCCACCTCCTCGATAGGGTGCTCGGCCTCGCGGCGCCGAAGGGCGTTCATGACCGGGCGGCCGGCCTGGTTCTCCAGGATCCATTCCCGGGCGAAACGCCCGCTCTGGATCTCTTCCAGGATCCGCTTCATTTCTTCCTTGACCTTTTCGTTCACGATCCGAGGCCCCCGGGTTAGATCACCGTACTCCGCGGTGTCACTGATGGAATACCGCATGAAGGCCAGGCCTCCCTCGTAGATGAGATCCACTATGAGTTTGAGTTCGTGACAGCATTCGAAGTAGGCGATCTCCGGCTGATAACCGGCCTCGACCAGGGTCTCGAAACCGGCCTTGATCAGCGCAGCCACTCCGCCACAGAGCACACACTGTTCCCCGAAAAGGTCGGTCTCGGTCTCCTCCCGGAAAGTGGTCTCGATGACCCCGGCCCGGGTGCCACCGATGCCCTTGGCATAAGCCAGGGCCCGGGCTAAAGCCTCGCCCGTGGCATCCTGATGCACGGCTACCAGACAGGGCACTCCGGCCCCCCGTTCAAACTCCCGGCGGACCAGGTGCCCCGGCCCCTTGGGGGCCACCATGGTCACATCTACCTCTTTCGGGGGGACGATCTGACCGAAGTGGATGTTGAAGCCATGGGCGAACATGAGCATCTTGCCCGCGGAAAGGTTGGGCTCGATGGCCTCCCGGTAAAGTTGGGGCTGGATCTGATCCGGTACCAGAACCATTATGACATCGGCCTGGGCACAGGCCTCAGAGGGGGGCAGGGGCTCGAAACCGTCGGCTTTGGCCTTCTCGAAGCTGGCTCCCCCGGGGCGCAACCCTACCACCACCTTGAGCCCGCTGTCCCGGAGGTTCAGGGCGTGAGCGTGCCCCTGGCTACCATACCCCAGGATGGCAATGGTCTTGTCTTGCAGGATCGAGAGATCCGCATCCTGATCATAGTAGATCTTCATCTTCTGGCCTCCTTCAGGATTTACCTTCTAACTAGCACTCCTTGTTTGGGGCGTCAACGAGCATTAAAATTCAACCATACCAGGCTAAACGGGGGTCAAGATGATCAATCGGGTCTATATCTTTGATACCACCTTGCGAGACGGGGAGCAGTCTCCTGGGGTTTCGCTCAACATGGCCCAGAAGATCGAAATCGGTAAGGCCTTGGTGGACCTCGGGGTGGACGTGATCGAGGCCGGATTCCCGGTGGCCTCTCCGGGGGACTTTGAGGCCGTGAAGACCCTCTCTCGCGAACTCAAAGGGGTCGAGATTGCGGCCTTAGCCCGGGCCAACCCTAAAGATATAGAGGTGGCCTGGGAAGCTCTGCGGGCGGCCGAAAATCCCCGCATCCATACCTTTATTGCCACCTCCGACATCCATCTGGAGTACAAGCTCCGTAAGAGTCGGGAGCAGGTCCTGGATTTGGCCGAGGAGGCGGTCAAGCTCGCCCGCAGGTTTACTCCCAACGTGGAATTTTCGGCTGAGGACGCTACCCGTAGTGATCGGGAATATCTGGCCGAGGTGGTTATTCGGGTAGCCCGGGCTGGAGCTCGGGTCATCAACATCCCGGATACGGTGGGCTATACCGTACCGCAGGAATACTATGAGCTCATCGCCTTCCTGGTGGAGAGGCTTCGGGAGGCCGGTTTCGGGGAGGCCCTCGAGTCCGGAGATCTACGGCTTTCGGTTCACTGTCATAACGATCTGGGGCTGGCGGTGGCCAACAGCCTTTCGGCCTTGCTGGCCGGGGCCCGTCAGGTGGAGTGCACAGTGAACGGTATCGGAGAACGGGCCGGAAACGCAGCTATGGAAGAGATCGTCATGACCCTCAAGACCAGGGCGGACTTTTTCCGGGAACGTCTGGGGCAGGCCCTCGAGACCGGTATCCACACGCGCAAAATTGTGCCTACCAGCCAGCTCGTGGCCCGTCTTACAGGCATGTTTGTCCAGCCCAACAAGGCCATCGTGGGGGCCAACGCCTTTGCCCATGAATCCGGGATACATCAACACGGAGTGATTGCTCATCGCCTGACTTATGAAATCATGAATCGGGAGGACGTGGGCTGGAGCGGAAGCGCTATCGTGCTCGGCAAACACTCCGGTCGCCATGCGGTGGACTACAAACTGCGGAGCCTGGGCTGGCAGCTCTCCCGGAAGGCCCTTTCCCGGATATTTGAGCGTTTCCGGGCCGAGATCAAGGACGTGCTCCGGCGGATTCCGGACGAGTATCTGGAGGGTATCCTTTACGATGAATTTCTCTCCCAGAATTATCGCTATCGAGTGATCTCCGCTCAGGTTTCAAGCCTTTACGGGACCTCCCTCAGGCCGATCGCCCAGGTAGAGGTGGAAGACACCGAGACCGGAAAACGGGTGGCCGTGGCCGTGGGGGTGGGTTCGGTGGATGCGGCGTTTAAGGCGGTAGCCAAGGCGCTGGGGTATGTTTTCGGTGAGGAGGGTGAGGGAGAAAAGTTGCGCCTGGTGGACTTTCACATCGAAGCCCTCGGCCGGGGGACCGAGGCGGAAGGGGTGTGCGGGGTCATCCTGGAGGATGTCTCTGGAAGGCGCACCGCCGGGTTGGGGCGCGACGGA
>WFPH01000187.1 GCA_015487645.1 Thermosulfurimonas sp.
GAACCTCCTGGTGGCCTTCGACTCCAAAACTCTGGAACAGCACCGGGAAAGGCTTGAGGCTCAAGGTTTGCTCCTTTTCGATTCCTCAGCCATGGAGGCCCAAGGTGAGGGGGTTCCCTGGCGGAAGATCGTGAAGGAGCTTTCCGCGCCGCCTATTACCCGGAACACCGCGGCCCTGGCCTCGGTAGCCCGTATCCTGGGGATCCCTTTTGAGGAACTGGCCGAAACTCTACGAAGAGACCTGCCGAAGGCCCTTGAGTCCAACCTCGAGGTGGCCCGCAAGAGTTACGAGCTCACCCCCGGTCCCAGGGAAAATCTTCCCCGGCCAGCGGCCCCTCCCCGGCCCACCTTTTTCGGCAACGAAGCCATTGCGCTCGGAGCGGTGGCTGCGGGGCTACGTTTCTACGTGGCCTATCCCATGACTCCGGCCTCTTCCATCCTCCATTACTTTGCCCAGCACGGAGAAACCCTAGGAGTAACCACCATCCATCCAGAAAACGAGATCGCAGCCATCCTCTGTGCTCTGGGGGCGGCCTGTGCCGGAAAACCGGCCATGGTTGGCACCTCCGGCGGAGGGTTTGCCCTCATGGTGGAGGCCCTGAGCCTCGCGGGCCAGGCCGAACTTCCCATCGTGATCGTAGAGTGCCAGCGTCCAGGACCGAGCACTGGGGTGCCCACCTACACCATGCAATCCGACCTTGAGTTCGTGCTCTCCGCCGGCCATGGGGAGTTTCCCCGGGTGATCCTGGCCCCGGGGGACGCCGAAGAGGCCTTCCGACTCACGGCCCGGGCCCTGAGCCTAGCTTGGCGTTATCAGATTCCGGCCCTGATCCTTTCGGACAAACACCTAAGCGAAAGCCTCTTCAATCAGGAATTGCCCCTGAGAGAGGTCGAACGGGTAAGCTTCAAACCCTGGCCTGGCGAGGGCGAGTACCAGCGCTACGCCCTAACCGAAGACGGGGTCTCACCCCTGGCCTTCCCGGGTGATACCCGAGCCGTGGTCAAAGTCACCTCTTACGAACACGATCCCTACGGGATCACCACCGAGGATCCTGAAGCCATCGTCCGGATGCAGGAAAAACGCCTGCGGAAAGCCCAGGGACTGCGGGAGGAACTCGACCGGCCGGAGATGGTCAAAGTCGAAGGCGAGGGCGAGGTGGCCCTCTGCGTCTGGGGTTCCACCCGGGGAGCGGCCCTGGAGGTTTCACGCAAACTGGGGCTGCGTTACGTGCAACCCCTGATCCTGGAACCCTTCCCGAAAAAGGCCTTGAAGAAGAGCCTTGAGGGGGTCAAGCGCCTCTTGGTGGCCGAAACCAATGCCACCGGTCAGTGGGCTCGGCTCCTTGAGGCCCATGGCTTCAAGGTGGATGAGGTCATCCTCAAATACGACGGCCGGCCCTTCACGGTAGAGGAACTAGAAGGACGGCTCACAGGAGTATAAGAATGGGACTGGCCAGAGCCAAAGATCCCTTAAGCACCTATGCTGAGATCACCTGGTGTCCGGGCTGCGGGAACTTCGGAATCCTCACCGCCCTGAAAAAGGTCCTCCAAGAACTGGAGGCCAGCGGGGACCTCCACCGGGTGATCCTGGTCTCCGGGATCGGTTGCCACGGAAAGATCGTGGACTACCTGGCTGTGAACAGTTTTTACGCCATCCACGGCCGGGTCCTTCCGGTGGCCTGGGGTCTCAAGATGGCCCGCCCGGAGCTTATCGTGATCGGACACGCCGGGGATGGGGATGCTTACGGAGAAGGGCTGGCCCACCTCATCTTCGCGGCCAAACGCAATCTCGACCTCACTTTCATCGTGCACAACAACTCCGTTTACGGGCTCACCACCGGACAGTTCACCCCTACCAGCCCCAAGGGTTTCAAAGGCCGCTCCACGCCCAAGGGGAGCCCGGAGACCCCCATCAATCCCTTAGAACTCATGCTGGCCAGCGGGGCCTCTTTTGTAGCTCGGGGTTATGCCGGCCGCCCCAAGCATCTGGCCGGCCTCATTCGGGAAGCCCTTAACCACCGCGGATTCGCTTTCCTCGATGTATTGCAGCCCTGCTACACCTTCTTCAACACCTACGATTTCTATAATCGCCACGTGCGGGAGATCGGGCCGGAACACAACCCCGAAGACTTCGAAGCCGCCTGGCACCTGGCCCTACGGTGGGACTACGCCTACGAGGCCGAAGAGATTCCCATCGGGATATTCTACCGCACCCAGAAACCCCTTTACGAAGAGGCCGTCCGGATAGCAGAGCTCGAACCGGACCTGGCCGCCCACGTAGAGCGCCATCACCGGTGAACACCGAGAACCTCCGCCGGGAAATAGTCCGCTACACCCGCTGGCTGGCCCGGGAAGGGCTCATCTCCGGGAGCGAAGGGAATCTTTCCTTCAGACTTTCGGACCGCGTGATCATCACGCCCTCCGGGGTCCTCAAAGCTGAACTGCGACCGGAGGACCTGGCGGAGGTCACCCTCGAAGGCGAGGCTTTTTCTGGGCGCCCCACCTCGGAACTTCCCCTCCACCTGGAGATCTACCGCCAGCGGCCGGAGATACAAGCAGTGGTCCACACCCATCCCCCTTATACCCTGGCCCTGAGCCTGGCAGGCTTCGATTTCAGGAAACACTTCCTGGCCGAAAGCCGCTTGATCCTCAAGGAGGTGGCCCGAGTCCCTTTTCTGACCCCGGGAAGTGAAGCCCTGGCCCGGGCCGTGGCCGAGGCCCTTCGAGAGACCCAGGTGGCGGTGCTCGAAAGACACGGGGCGGTCACGGTCGGGAAAGACCTGCGCGAAGCCCTGAATCTTACTTTCGTGCTGGAAAAGGTCTCCCGGGTGATCTATCTGGCCCTGAACCTCAAGCCGGACCTACGCCCTCTGCCCTAAACCAAAAGGGGGCCCGTTGCGGGCCCCCAGGAGGAGGGAGGCAGGGAGGGGGGTACGGAGAAATCTCTATTTACACTTCTTGCAACCACCCTTGGAAGAAGCCTTGGCTTCCGCACCTTCCTTTACGAAGGTCCCGGACTCGCCGCACTCCGGACACTTGCGCGGCTTACAACGGCTCTCCTTGGTAAACCCGCACTTATCACACTTCCAGACCGCCATCCTGACACCTCCTCATCATCTTTATTCTGTAGATAAGTTAATTGACATTCTCTACTTTGTCAAGCCCCAAGTTACAGGGTATATTGAGGGGCATGCTGGTTCCCGAAGGTTATCTCTTCTCCGCGGTCGAGGTGGGCATCAAGTATCGGAAACGTCCCGATCTGGGGCTCATCTACTCGGAAAGCCCGGCTACTTGGGCCGGGGTCTTCACTCGGAACGACTTCAAGGCCGCTCCGGTGCTCATCGGGAAAGAGCGTCTCCGCACCCGCGAAACCGCCCGGGCCATCCTGGTGAACAGCGGCTGCGCCAACGCCTGTACCGGTCGAGAAGGTCTCGTCGACGCCGAAAGACTGCTCTCGTCCCTGGCCGAGATCCTGGGGGTGAGCCCCGGAGAGATCCTTCCGGCCTCCACCGGAGTAATCGGCACACGGCTTCCGGTAGAGCGCATGAAAGCCCACTTTGAAGCCCTGGTCTCGGGGCTCTCCCCGGATAAGGCCCCTCTTGTGGCCCGGGCCATGATGACCACGGATACTTTTCCTAAAGTGGTCTCCCGGTCGATCCCGGGGACCAAGGCCTCCATCCTGGGGCTGGCCAAGGGGGCCGGCATGATCGCGCCCAACATGGCCACCATGCTGGCTTTCGTGCTCACGGACGCCGGCCTGCCGGCCACCGAACTGCGGCGAGGGCTCCCGGAGGCCGTGGCGGTCTCTTTTAATCGGATTACCGTGGACGGAGATACCAGCACCAACGATACGGTCTATCTTCTGGCCAACTCCCGGGCCGGAGAACTCCCTCAGGAAAGCTGGCCCCTTTTCTGGGAAACCCTCACAGAGGTCTGCCGGGAACTGGCCTATCTCATCGTGAAGGACGGAGAAGGAGCCACCAAGATAGTCCGCATAAGGGTGGAAGGCGCGGAAAGCCCCGAAGCGGCCGAGAGGCTGGCCCGAGCGGTAGCGGACTCCCCTTTGGTGAAGACGGCCTTTTTCGGCGAAGACCCCAACTGGGGACGGATCCTGGTGGCCCTGGGCAAGCTCGGGCTGGGTCTTGAGCCTGAAGGAGTAGAAGTCTTCATCAATGAGGTCCCCTTGGTATCCCGGGGACGGGGTCTTCCGGAGGAAGCCGCCCACCGGGAGATGACCCGTCCGGAATTCACCGTGCGGATAAAACTCTCTCAGGGCTCGGCTTCGGCCGAAATCATGACCTGTGACCTCTCCTACGAATACGTGAAGATCAATGCCGAATACCGAACCTGAGGATAAAGGGGGAGGGATCATGGAGAAGGGTTTTTGCCTGAAGTATCAGGAAGAGGTTCCTCTGGAGGAGGGGTGTCGTCATCCTAGGGACTATTGTCCGCACCGTCAGGCCTGCATGCTCTACCTCCTGTGGAAGGAACGGCAGAAACATGAAGATTCTTCTCACTAACGATGACGGTATCCACGCCGAGGGGCTCTGTGCCCTCTATCGCTGCCTTTCCCTGGATCACGAGCTCGTAGTGGTAGCCCCGGAGGCTGAGCGCAGCGCCGTGGGGCACGCCATCACCCTCTCCAATCCCCTAAGGGTCAGGATCGTCCGGAAAGGGAGGGAATTCTGGGGCTACGCCGTAAACGGCACCCCGGCTGACTGCGTAAAACTGGCCTTTTACGAACTGGTGGGCCCGGTGGATCTGGTGATCTCGGGGATCAATCGGGGAGCCAACGTGGGGATCAACGTGCTTTACTCCGGGACGGTCTCGGCCGCTACCGAGGCCGCCATCCTGGGAATGCCAGCCCTCGCGGTCTCTCTTGCGGCTTATCGGCACGAAAGCTATTGTTTTGCGGCCTACTTCACCGCCACCATACTGGAAGACCTCTTCCATTGGCCCCTACCACGTCCCTTTTGTTTGAATATCAATATCCCTAACCTTCCGGCCCATCTTATAAAGGGTGTAAAGATTACCCGACAGGGCACACGGAAACTGAGAGAACGCTTTGAAAAAAGAATTGACCCCCATGGAAACACTTATTACTGGCAATGCGGAGAAGAATTCCTGGAGGATGATCCGGAAACCGATGTCGTAGCTATAAAGCAGGGCTTCATCAGCATCACACCTCTTAATCATGACTTGACCCACCAGGAAGTGCTTCGCCTTCTTAGACATACCAAAGTTTCTTACTAAAGTCTTGACAAGATTCTCTCGTATTCTATCCTACTTAAAAGAAAAAAATTTACATAAAGGAGGAGGACTATGGCCCGCAAAAGGAGCAGATTGCTTACCAAAGAAGATGTTAAGTTTATTTACGAAAACTATCACAAAATGACTTCAGCGGAGATTGCCGAAAAACTCGGTATCAGCCGTTTCCAGGTGACCAAGGTCGTAAGCGAATTAAGGAAAAGAGGAGTGGACATTCCCAAGAAGGCGGGCAAACGCCGAAACCCCATTGATGAATTTGTAGAGGAACTCAAGAAAGCCAAAAAGGCCTAGGTCTTCAAAATTTCTCTAGCCTTTTGGCAATCCTTAGCAATCTGCTGAATTAAAGCGGCCGGAGAGGGAAACTTTATCTCCGGTCGCAAAAATTCTATGAATTCAACCTCTAACATCTCACCATATAGATCTTCTTCAAAATCAAACAGGTGGACCTCCAGGCTCAGGCGATGTCCCCCGAAGGTGGGTTTCTCCCCGATATTCATGACCCCCGAGAGATTCTGGCCGCGCCAGGAGACCTTCACCGCATAGACGCCTCGAGCGGGGATGAGCTTTTCGGGTGGAGGGTCAAGATTGGCGGTAGGAAATCCCAGAGTTCTACCCCGGGCTTCTCCCGGGACGACCTTTCCCCTCAGGGCATACGGACGCCCCAAAAGAGCCGCCGCCTGGCGCACTTTCCCCTCCCCGAGGAGTTCCCGGATGAGGGTACTCGAGACCGTCTGCCCATCAATCACCTGGGGAGGAATTACTTTCACCTGGAAACCGTATCTTTCTCCCAGTCTCCTCAGAAGTTCGTGATCCCCTCCGCGGCCGCGGCCGAAACGGTAATTGAATCCCACCACCAGCCCGCGCAGCCCCAAACCGTAGACCAGATATTCCTCCACGAATTCCTCCGCCGGAAGGTCCGCCACCTCGGTCTCGAAAGGCACCACCAGCGTGGAGGTGAATCCCAGGTCCTCAAGGAGGGCCATTTTCTCCTCAAAGGTGGTCAACAACTTGAGCCCAGCCTCCGGGCGCAGGACCAGGCGGGGATGCGGTTCAAAGGTGATGACCAAGGCCTCTCCTTCGAGCTCTTGGGCCAGGGCCTTGGTCTCCCGCAGAAGAGCCTGATGCCCCAGATGGACCCCATCGAAATTACCTAGGGTCCCCACCGGGTTTCTGAGTTTCAGGGGAAAATCCCGGGGATGGTAGATCTTCATTTAAAGATGAGCCTTGATGGTCTCCACAAAGCGATCGAAGAGATAGATCGCATCGTGAGGTCCGGGGGCGTTCTCCGGATGATATTGCACGGAAAAGGCCGGAATCTCCCGGTGGCGAATCCCCTCCAGGGTGCCATCGTTGAGGTTGATATGCGTGACCTCTACCTCCCGGGGGAGCTCCTCGGCTTTTACACAGAAACCATGGTTCTGAGAGGTAATCTCGATTTTTCCGGTGGTTAGATCCTTCACCGGGTGATTGGCCCCCCGGTGCCCGAACTTGAGCTTATAGGTAGAGGCCCCTAAGGCCTGTCCCAGCATCTGGTGCCCGAGACAGATTCCGAAAATGGGTTTTTGACCTAAGAGTTTTCTCACCGTCTCAACCACATAGGGAACAGCCGCCGGGTCTCCCGGACCATTGGAAAGAAAGATCCCGTCGGGGTTGCGGCGCAAGATTTCCTCCGCCGGGGTCCCGGCCGGAAAGACCACGCACTCACACCCCCTTTCCTCGAAAAGCCGTAGCTGATTCAGCTTGAGGCCGCAGTCGAGCACGGCGATACGGATACGACCGTCCCCGGAAAACTCGGAGACCCCTTCCTCCATCCGCCCCGCTCGCCAGCGATACGGTCTCTCGCAGGTAACCTCTTTTACCAGGTCGCGCCCCACCAGCCCGGGACTCTCCTTGACCCGCTCAAGGAAGCGCTTCGGATCAAGATCCTCGGTGGTAATACCGGCCTTCATCGCTCCGTAGATGCGGAGATGACGCGTAAGGGCCCTGGTATCAATACCTTCCACGCCCAGCACCCTGTTTTCGGAAAGCCACTGGGCCAGAGATTTCTCCGCTCGCCAGTTGCTGTAACGGGGTTGATACTCCCGGACCACGAAAGCCTCCACCTGGATCCGGAGACTCTCCGAGTCTTCAGAGTTCACGCCGTAATTGCCGATGAGGGGATAGGTCATGGCCACGATCTGTCCCTTGTAGGAGGGATCGGTGAGGATCTCCTGATAACCGGTCATGGCGGTATTAAAGACCATTTCCCCAAAGGCTTCCCCCGGGCCGGTGAAGGACCAACCCCAGAAATGCGTCCCGTCTTCCAGCATGACCAAGGCTTTAAGTCCTCTTTTACGCGCCAACTCTGACCTCCTCCAAAGTCTTTTCCGGCGAAGGACTCTCCCCTTTCCCCCCAAGAGCCTCCCCAGAGACGTCTTTTTCCGAACGAGCCTGAGAGAGAAGATAGGCCCGGATAAAAGGATCGATCTCCCCGTCGAGAACCGCTTCCACGTTGCCCGTCTCATAACCGGTGCGATGATCCTTGATAAGCCGATAGGGCTGAAGGATATAAGAACGAATCTGGCTGCCCCAGGCAATCTCTTTCTTCTCGCCCATGAGCTGGGCCTTCTTCTCTTCGAGTTTACGAAGTTCAAGCTCATAAAGACGGGCCTTGAGAATCTTCAGAGCCATAGCCTTGTTGAGGTGCTGACTGCGTTCATTCTGACAAGTGACTACGATACCCGTGGGAAGATGGGTAATCCGCACCGCGGTCTCGGTCTTGTTCACGTGTTGCCCGCCGTGTCCGGAGGCCCGCATCGTCTCTATGCGAAGTTCCTCCGGGCGGATCTCGATCTCGATGTTCTCTTCGATTTCGGGAATAACCGTCACGGAGGCAAACGAAGTATGCCGCCGCCCGCTGGCATCAAAGGGCGAGATCCTCACCAGACGATGAACCCCCTTTTCGGCCCTGAGATAACCGTAGGCGTAGGGGCCTTCTACCACAAAGGTCACATATTTGAGACCGGCCTCTTCGCCGGCCAGGAGATCCACCACCCGCACCCGATAGCCCTTCCTCTCAGCCCAGCGGGTATACATCCTGAGAAGCATCTCCACCCAGTCCTGGGCTTCCGTGCCGCCCGCTCCGGCATGGATGGTCACAATAGCGTTCGAGGCATCGTGCTCTCCGGAGAGTAAAACCCGCAACTCCTCCTCCGCCAGGGCCTTCTCCAGCTCCGCCAGCCCGGCCTTCACCTCCCTGAGGGTCTCATCGTCTTCCTCCTCTACCGCGAGCTCAAAAAGGACCCTCAGATCCTCCATCTTCTGCGTAAGTTTTTCCCACTGGGAAAGGAGATCCAGAAGACGGGACCTCTCCTTAAGGACCTCCCTTGAGCCCGACGAATCCCAGAAACCGGGTTTCAGGATCTCCTTTTCCAGGCTTTCCAGACGGGCCTTAAGGGCAGCCGGGTCAAAGACACCTCCTTAACTCGGAGAGTCTATCTTCAAGCCTTTCTATTTCAGCCTTTACTTCCGAGGGTTGCAGAGCAACGGTCTTCATGGTTCGCCTCCTAAGCCTTGGCTATCATGGCTCTCATAAGATCCGCCGCGTTCTCGGCTCGCCCAGAGATCTCTCCAATGTAATTCAGGAGCTCTAATAGAAAATAAACCTGCAGAAAATCCGAATCAAGCTTGAAGACCTCCCGCTTGATCTCCGTGGCCAGGAGGTCGTTTTCGTGCTCCCGTCTCCGGATATCCCTCACGATCTCCTTGGCGTCCTGCCGGGAGAGATTGTCCCCCCTTTCGATATAACTCTTGGACTTCTCGATAAGAGGCACCAGGTACTCCGCGGTCTTGACGTTCTCTTCGAGAAGCCGGAGGATCTGCTGAGCCACCTCCTCGGGAACGGCCACCTGTTTGAAGGTCAGCCATTTCAGGATGTCTTCCGCGGCGTCGGCCACGGCGTCCTGTTCTTTAAGGAAGAGAAAAAGTTCGAACTTGTCCACCGGGGTAATGATGCCGTAAGGAAGGTGCCCCCGAATGTTCTGTTTCAAGCGATCGGCCTCCCTTTCGATGGCGATGATGTCCTCGGAAATCTCCTTTAGCCGATCAAAGTCCTTCTGGAAGTAAGCCTCAAGGGCCAGAGGTAAACGCTCCGTACACTCAATGACCAGCCGGGCATGTCTCTCAAGGAGTTCAAAAAGATCTGGCTTTTCAGCCGGCCGTTCTTCCGGCAGCACCTTTTCGTGTTTCACCAGCTTGCCTTCTACAATATAGATAATCTCTTCGGCAATATTGGTGGCGAGATCGGCCACCCTCTCCAAATTCTGAGCCACTATGATGTATTCCACGCCCACCCGAACCACTTCAGGATTCTTTTCCATACAGGCCACAATCTTCTCGATGACCAGTTTCTTGTAGCGGTCCACTTCATCGTCCCAGGTCTTGATTTCCCGGGCCTTCTGTGCATCCCGGGCCACAAAGGCATTGATCACCTCTTCGAGCATTCGCAGGGCCTTGCGGGCCATCTCCGAAAGGTCCACCGGACAGGTGAAGACCTGCGGCAAGGCTAGAAGACGGGGGACCCTCTCCGCGATGTTGACCGCCTGATCCCCCAGGCGCTCGAGATCCCGAATCATGTCCAGTGTGGAGACCACGAAGCGCAGGTCGCTGGCTACCGGATGCTTCAGGGCGATGGTCTCCAGACATATCCGATCGATCTCCAGATCCAGAGTATCTATCCGAACATCCTGTTCGATGACCCTTTCGGCCAGCTGGGGATCCCTCTTCTCGAAGGCCGTCACGGCCGACCGCACCATCTCCACCACCAGCCGGCACATCTCCAGCAAATGATTGCGGATCTCTTGTAAATCTCTTTCAAGCAAGGTACTCATCCCTTCTCTCCTTAAGAGAGATTCCTCCTCAAATTAACCGACCACTTTAGGCCGGATTCAGGATAAATGGTGACCTTTTTGTGAAAATACCTTACTTTGCCCGGCCCTACAAGCGAGAAACTTAGCGATAGCCTTCGAGATCCAGAGAAATCCGTCTGAAACCGAAGCGGCGCAGGACTCCCAGCACCTCTGACCGGCGCGCAAAAACCGCGGAGATCTCGGCCGGGGGCACCTCTAAACGAGCCTCTCCCCTCACCCATCTCACCCGCAGGGGCCAGAGCCCGAGTCGGGCCCGCAGTTCTTTTTCGGCCAGATAAACCAGACGCAGCCCCTCCGGGGTCACGGGTTCCCCAGGCGGGAAGCGGGTGGCCAGGCAGGGCGAAGAAATCCTTTCGGCCTGGGGAAGTCCCAGGGCGTGTGCCAGCCGGCGGATTTCGGTCTTACCCAGTCCGGCTTCGGCCAGAGGACTTTTCACTCCAAGCTCCCGAAGGGCCCGAAGCCCGGGACGATCCTCTCCGAGGTCATCCCTCTGGGTGCCATCGAAGAGAGCCTCCGCCCCGGCCTCGCGGGCCACGGACAGGAAAGATTCCAGCAGGGCCCGCTTACAATGGTAGCATCGATCCGGAGGGTTCTCCCGAAAGGCTCGGAGACGTAGGGCCTCGAACGGCACTTCGCGGTGTTCCACTCCCAGAAGGCAGGCGGTCCTGCGGGCGAGTTCGAGTTCCTCGGGAGGAAAGATAGGCCCGGTAGCCGTAAGAGCCACCACGGATTCCGGGCCGAGAACCCGGGCGACGGCGGCGGTCAAGACCGCACTGTCTACCCCACCCGAAAGGGCCACCGCCACCCGGCGAAAGCCCGAAAGAAAACCCCTCAAAGGCTCAGGGATCACCAGTTCCTGGGCCGAAAAGGAAAGAGCTCCGCTCCCGGAATTGGAGCCACCGGTTCGGTAAGAAGCATCTCACCGTTCTTGATCCAGCCTTTCAGGATCTCAGCGATCTCACGGGCTCGGACATAGCTGGAGATGGGCACCGTAGGCACCTCTTTGTCCAGGACCTTGATCTTGCCGCTCTTGAGCTCAGCATAGCTCACGATCCCGTAGTTGCGTTTGATGCCGTTGGGGTAATCGTAAGCGTAATCCACCACCTGGGTGAAGAGTTCGTCGTCCCCAAGCCCCGCATACCGGGCCACCTCTTCGTTCAGGATGGGGATAGGAATGCCCAGCCC
Source organism: Thermosulfurimonas sp. (assembly GCA_015487645.1). Taxonomy (GTDB): domain Bacteria; phylum Desulfobacterota; class Thermodesulfobacteria; order Thermodesulfobacteriales; family Thermodesulfobacteriaceae; genus Thermosulfurimonas_A. The sequence continues at coordinate 11,361 of WFPH01000187.1, forward strand.
CACGGCCATGGAACAACCGTAGCCCAGATGACTGGTCCCCACTACCCACCGGGGATCCATTTCCTTGAGATCTCCCAGGACCATGAGGGTAGCGGCCGGGGTGAGTGGGGCCCCTTTCTCCGTGCGCTTGACCTTCATGTTGTGCTGAGTCCCGGCCCAAACCACGTAACCTTTGGCTCCCCCCAGAAAGATCCGCGTACCGATCCCGATGGTCTTGAGATAGGGATCCTTGAGAAGCGGAGAAAGTTGCCCGGCCGTGGCATAGTTGGCGTTTCCGGCATGGGGCCTCAAGATACCCATGTAGGTGTAAAGGGTCTTATCCGAAAGATTAATGGCGCAGTTGTAGTTCTGATAGGCGTTCCGGGGATTGCAAAGCACGGCGTAGGGGAGATCCGCCAGCGTGATCTCCGCCTCGTATTCCTTCCTGGGGTAGCAGTGGGTCCCGTAGGCGATGGCCCGGAGATAGATCTTCTTTCCGGCCACCAGATCGTGAATCACATGCCCCCCGCCGTAGCGGAACTCACCCGGAAAGACCTTGTTGAGGGGGTCGTCTTCGGCCGGCTCCGTAGCCCCGATATATATATCAACCGCCGCCAGGCCTGCGTAGGCTGGCACCCCGTTTAGCCACACCCGATAGGCCTTAATGGTGGGCACGGTATGTCCGAAATTGATGAAGGCTCCGGAGGAACACATGGGAGAGAAGGTCCCGGTGGTCACCACATCCACCTCGCGCGCGGCCTCCTCCGGCCCCACCTCGCGCACGATCTTGACCATCTCTTCGGCCGTGACTACCACGGCCTCTCCCCGTTTGATTTTCTCGTTGATCTCATCGATGGTCTTCCGCACCTTGAACTCTCCCATGGTGTCCCTCCTTCATTTTTAGTCCACCACCGAGATCACCCGGTGGCCAGCTACCTCAAGCGCAGAAGCCAGAGGCTCGACCGGCATCCTTTCCAGCCGGATGTAATAGATCCTCTCGCCGCCGGGCTCCACATCCATCCCAATGGAGATTACCCGCCCACCGTGCTCCCGAATGATCTCCAGTACCCCATCCAGCCCCTCCGGTTCTTTCGGTATCACATCCACCCGCGAACTCGAACGCAAAAGCCCCATAAGTTCGATAAAGGCCTCCAACAAATCCGTAATGGTGATTATACCCACTAAACGATTATTTTCCACTACCGGAAGCCCGCCGATCTTGTGCCGGTAAATAAGCCGGGCGGCCTCATCGATGGTGGCCTCCGGGGAAACGGTAATAGGATTCAAGATCATCACCTCACGCACCGCACGCGAAAGCTCTTCCGGACGGGCGTACTGGCGAATACTACTTTCGGTAACCAACCCCAGAAGTTTCCCGCTCTCGGCTACCGGCAGGTGACGGATGGCGTGTCTTTTCATCAGCTGAATGGCTTCCTCAAGACTGGCCCCCGGAGAGACGGTAATAACTTCCTTCACCATCCAATGTTTGACCTTCAAGGTCCTTCTCCTCGACGTTTTCTCCCACAATCTATTCCGGTTGTAGGCCCTCGGCAAGAGAGACTTCAGAGGACTTTCAGGAAGGCCGCCAGCGCTGAAGCCAGCAGAAAAAGATGAATCACCCGGTGATAAGACCTCTCTCCGAGCCTGAGATACAACATCTGTCCCAGGGCCATGCCGCAGAGCACCACCGGAAGGTAAACCCCGTACAGCCTGAAAGTCGAGGGCCCGAGATGTCCGTAAAGCCCGTGGGCCAGGATCATGAAGCCCACCATGACCAGAAAGACTCCCTGCAGGGCGCTCTTCAGGGCGTCCTTTTCCAAACGAAGCAGGCTTACATAAATAACCACCGGTGGCCCGGGCGTATTGAGCATACCCCCAAGAAAGCCCGCCGCCAATCCGAAAATCGGTCCCCAGGCCGGAGAAAGGCGGATCTTACGGGACCCCGGCGAGAAGATCTCCCACAGGGCGTATCCCGAAACCGTAAAGCAGAGGATCAACCGCAGGAGTCTTTCCGGGAAAAGCCCCAGGGCCCTGGCTCCCAGGAAGACCCCCGGGATGGCTCCCGCCAGGAGTCCGGCCACCGGACGCAAGCGAAAACTCTTCCGCATAAGCCAGAGCATGATGGCGTTCATGGTAAACCCGAAGAGGGCCACGAGAGGCACGACCTCCGTGAGAGGATTCACTAGAGAAAGTAGAGGTACGGCCAGCAGAGCAAAGGCAAAACCGGCCAGCCCGTGCACGAAAGCGGCCATGAAAAGAATGAGGGCCTCAAGCATCAAAACCGCATTTCGATGAGGATACGGTTCACAAGATCCCGCAGGTCCTCGAAAGGCAGGAACATTTGATCCCCGGTGGCGAGGTCCTTGATAAGGACCTTTCTCCTCTGGAGTTCCTCCTCTCCCAGAATGAGAACCCTTTCTGCGGAAAGACGGTTGGCCTGTCTCAGGAGGGCCTTGAGGCTGCGACCTTCATAGTCGGTTTCCACCCGGAGGCCTTTTTTCCGTAGGGCAAAAGCCAGCTGGAAGGCCCACCTGCGGGCTTCATCTCCCAGGGGAGCGATGAAAAGCTCCGGGGGAAGCCGCAGGGACTCCGGGGGTCTAGCGATGAGGAGCCATCGCTCCATCCCGATGGCAAAGCCCACCGCCGGGGTTTCCGGCCCCCCCAAGGCGGAAACCAGGCCGTCGTAGCGTCCTCCGGCCGCTACCGTGTCCTGGGCTCCGAGGCCCGGGGCCTTGATCTCAAAAATGGTCCGGGTGTAGTAGTCGAGCCCCCGCACCAGACGCGGATTCTCCACGAAAGACAAACCGGCTTCTTGAAGATAGGTCTTGAATTCCTCGTAATGACCGCGGCAGGTCTCACACAGAAAATCCGGGAGTTCGGGGGCCTCCCGGTATTCAGCCTGACAGTTTTCCTTCTTACAATCCAGGGCCCGGAGGGGATTACGCTCGGCTCGTCTCTGGCAGTCTTCGCAGAGACGGTCGCGGCGGGCGAGAAGGAATTCCCGCAGCTTCTCTCGATAAGGTCTCCGACATTCGGGGCAGCCCAGAGAATTAACCTCCAGCCTCAGGCCCTCAGCTCCTCCTGCTCCAAGGATCTCCAGAGCCAAAGCCACCAGCTCGGCGTCTGTTCCCGGAGAGGCGGCCCCGAAGACCTCCACGTCTATCTGATGAAACTGGCGCAGTCGGCCCCTCTGGGGTCTCTCATGGCGAAACATGGGACCAATAGTGAAGAGCTTGAGGGGTTTCGGACGGGTATGGAGCCCATGCTCGATGAAGGCTCGCACCACCCCGGCCGTAGCCTCCGGCCGCAGGGTCAAGCTTTCTCCGTTCCGATCCACAAAGGTGTACATCTCTTTTTCCACGATGTCGGTGGTCTCACCGATGCTCCGGGCAAAAAGCTCCGTGCGCTCCAGGACGGGAATCCGTATCTCGGAAAACCCATAGCGAGCCAGTATTTCCCTGGCCCGGCTCTCAAGATAAGCCCAGACGGAAGCCTCTTCCGGAAGAAGATCTTTGAAGCCCCTTACCGCCTTAAGCATCCTGACACGGAGGTTTCTTATGGCAAATGGTATAGAGTTCGGTTACCGTGATCATACCCCGGGTAAGAAGCCTCTCAAGTTCCGGGAGAATCTCTTCCACCTTCTCCCAGGTCTCCACCACTTCGATCTTGAGAGGGAGGTTTTCCGAAGCCCGGAGGAGTCTGCCGGAATGAATTTTCTTGTCCGGCCCGTAACCGTAAACCCCTTTAAACATCGTAAGCCCGTGAATATCCTTTTCCCATAAAAGATCTAGGATGGCCTTGTAGAGGGGTTTACGCCCCAACCTCTCATCCTCATCCACATAGATAGAAAGAAGCACACAACGCCCGTTCATCTCACCAAAAGCTTCGCCAAAGTTTCCCCCAATCTTACCCCGGTCAATCCTAATCCCACACTCAGAGCCACGTTGAGAAACGAAGTCAACCACTCACCCTCTTTAAGGAGGGTGTGGCTTTCGTAGGCAAAGGTAGAAAAGGTGGTAAAAGAACCCAGAAACCCCACCGCCACCAGCCATCTCACTTCCGGGGCTATAAGGAGGGTCTGGGTGACCAGCTCCATAAAGAATCCCAGCCAGAAAGAACCGAGAAGGTTCACCGCCAGGGTTCCCAGCGGGAACCCCACTCCGAAACGCAGAAACCAGCCGCTTACCAGATAGCGGCAGACAGCCCCGAGACCTCCTCCTAAACCGATATAAAGGTACTTCATTAAAGTTCCACTCCCCAGCGGCGCAGGAAGTTAAGGCCTCCCGGAGGCACGAAGGTGCGCTCGTAGCCGGCGGCCATAAGCCACCGCTGGGCCTCATAGGCCCGGCGGCTGGAATTGCAAATGAGGATCACGTCTTTGTCGCGAGGGATTTTATCCATTTCGCCCCGCACTTTGTCGTATTCCACGTGGATCCAGCGCCCGGGATACTTCTTGACCAGAGGCTCAGCCTCCCGAGGATGGCGGGTATCCACGAAGACCGTATTGGGGTCCCCTTCCCGAAGCCGCCGCAGGGCCTCCTCCCAGTCGATCTGCACCAGGAGACCCGTAAGGATATTTTCCGCGGTGTGGGCCACGTCGTGAATAGGATCAAGCGCGGAGTTAAAGGGCGGGGCATAGGCCAGCTCCAGAGAGATGAGATCCTCTACCGTGGGCCGATGAGGCAGGATGGAGGAGATGGCGTGGATACGGGCAAGCGTCCCGTCCGTCTTGGGCCCCACGGCCTGGAAACCAAGCACCCGGCGGATCCGGCGATCCGCCACCAGTTCCACGAAGATGAATTCGGCCTCCGGATAGTAATGGGCCCGCTCGGTCTGGTTGTTGAGGGCGTAAAAGGCGTCAAAACCCTCGGCGCGGGCCACAGAGAGAGAAAGCCCGCAGGCCCCGATGGCCAGGTCAAAACACTTCATAATAAAGGCCCCCACGACTCCGGGAAAACGCGTGGGCCGGCCGGCCAGATTGTCTCCGATCACCCGGCCCTGCCGATTGGCCAGCGACCCCAGGGGCAGCACCACCCGCTTACCGGTCACCAGATGCGTAGTCTCGATACAGTCCCCCCCGGCATAGATGTTCGGATCCGAGGTCTGAAGCCTATCGTTCACCACGATGCCCCTATCCACCAGGAGGCCGGCCTTGCGGGCCAATTCCGTATTGGGCCGCACGCCGGTAGCGAAGACCACTATGTCGGCGGGATAACTCCCCCTTTCCTCCACCACTTCGGTCACCCGACCATCTTTTCCGCGGATCTCCTTGATACGGGCGTTCACGACCACCTTGACCCCTTTTTCCCGCAGATGGTGTTCAACCATGCGGGCCAGCGGCGGATCAATCAGGCGAGGAAGTACCTGATCGAAATATTCGAGGACCGTGGTCTCGATCCCCCAGAGATCGGCGAAGGCCTCGGCCATCTCAAGCCCAATGGGTCCGGCTCCGATGATCACGGCCCGTTCGATTTCCCCGCGGGCTAGCCTCTGTTTGATCTCGATGGCCTTGTGGAGATTCGAAATAGCAAAAACCCCTTCGAGATCCCGTCCAGGGATGGGCGGAACAAAGGGCGTAGAACCCGTGGCCAGCACCAGATTGTCGTAAGGGATTTCGTTTTCCTCTCCGGAATCGAGATGTTTCACCTTGACCACCTTACGTTCCCGGTCGATCTCGGTGGCCAGCGTCCGGGTAAGCACATGGTCGATACCCTTGGCGTGGTGGAAGAAATATTCGTCCCGCACCATGTGGAAGGAAGTCTCCCGAAGCTGATTCTCGTCAGGGATATCTCCCGAGATATAGTAAGGGATACCACAGCCCCCGTAAGAGATGAGATCGTCCTTGTCTATAAGAGTGACTTCCGCCTCCGGCATAAGTCTTTTGGCCCGACAGGCGGACTTCGGTCCGCAGGCCACCGCTCCAATCACCACGATCCTTTTACCCATGCCTTATCCTCCCGTCCCGGGTTTCCCTCCTTTCTTATCACCCTCTGCGGGATCTCGCAAATTCATACCTCTTTGGTCTTTAGTTTGGGGACTTCAATCCCGAAGCCGGAGAGGGTAAGCTATAGGCGAATTCGGCCTCAGGGAGGAGACGGTGGAGGATCTCAAGCCTTATTTGGCCAGGCTCGTAGAAGGCCAGGAACTTTCCGAGAAAGAAGCGGCGAAGGTCGTAGGGCTCATTATGGACGGGCGGGCTACGGAGGCCCAGATCGGAGCCCTGCTTACCGCCTGGCGTATGCGCGGAGAGACCTGGCAGGAGGTGGCTGGAGCGGCCCGGGCCATGCGGGAGCGTATGATAAGGGTTCCCCATGGACTTCCCGAAAACGCGCCCCTGGTGGATACCTGTGGGACCGGAGGGGACGCCAAGGGCACCTTCAACGTCTCCACCGCGGCGGCCTTCGTGGTGGCGGCCGCCGGGATACCGGTAGCCAAACACGGCAACCGCTCTATAACCAGTCGTTCAGGAAGCGCAGACGTGCTGGAGGCCCTGGGGATCCCCCTTGAAGTGCCGCCCGAGCTTTCGGCTCGGGCGCTTGAGAAGGTGGGCTTCGCCTTCCTTTTCGCCCCGGCCTATCATCCGGCGGTAAAAGCCGTTATGGGGCCACGGCGGGAGCTCGGTTTCCGGACCATCTTCAACCTCTTAGGCCCCCTTTGCAACCCGGCCGGAGCCAACACTCAGATCCTTGGCGTCTTCGACTTCCGTCTCACGGAAAAGATGGCCTATGCCCTGGATGCCCTGGGCTGCCGCCGGGCGCTCGTGGTTTTCGGAGAGGGAGGCTACGACGAATTTACCGTGACCGGTTCTACCAAGGTTTCGGAATTGCGGGAAGGGCGGATCACCACCTATTACGTTGATCCCCCGGATGTGGGGCTTGAACTCTGCGAGGATCCTGCAGAGCTCCTTGGGAGGGACGCCGCGGAGAACGCTCGGATTATTGAAAATATACTCTCGGGCCAGGAAACTGGCCCCAAAAGAGACATGGTGCTGCTTAACGCCGGGGCGGCCCTCTACGCCGCGGAGAAAACCCTTGATCTCAGGGGCGGCGTAGCCCTTGCCCGGGAGATACTTGAGTCCGGGAAGGCCTACGCCAAGCTGGAGGAAATCCGTCGCTTTTTCCGCACGCTTCGGACCTGATGAAACTCTCCATCTCACTCAAATCCACCCTCTATCTGGTTCTTTCCTTCGCTGGGACTGCGCTCCTCGGGGGCCTTATTCTAGCCCTTCCCTGGTTCCACCACGGAAAGCTCTCTCTAGTAGACGCCCTCTTCACCTCCACCTCCGCGGTCTGCGTCACCGGCCTCACGGTGGTGAATACCGCTACCAAGTTTACGCTTGCCGGGAAATTGGTCATCCTCACTCTCATCCAGCTCGGAGGATTGGGCATCATGACCTTCTACGCCCTGCTCTTTATTCTCCTGGGGCGTCGGCTCCCGCTAGAGGAACGCTTGAGCCTTAAAGAAACCTTCTTCCATCGCAAGGGAATACGCATCACTCCCCTTCTTTTCACCATCCTAGCCTACACCTTTCTTGTAGAGTTGGGGGGCTCTCTAGTCCTCTTTTTCCTGTTTCTCCTCCACTATCCCCCGCTCGAAGCCCTCTTTCACGCCCTTTTCCACGCGGTATCGGCCTTCTGTAACGCGGGTTTTTCCGATCTTCCACAGGGTCTCCTTCCTTACGCCCACTCTTACGCCCTGCCCTTGGTAATTATAGTCCTGATCCTTGCCGGGAACACCGGCTTTCCCATCGTCTTTGAGGTCTGGCACCGTCTTCGGGAAAGGAACTTCCGCTGGTCCCTCCACCTGAAACTCACCCTTTCGGTCCATCTCGGTCTGGTGCTTCTCGGTACCCTGGTGCTCCTCGCCTTTGAGTGGCAGGGAGCCTTTCGAGGACTTTCGGTGGGGGAAAGGCTGCTAAATGCCGCTTTTCTGTCCGTGAGTTCCAGGACTGCGGGCTTCAACCTCCTGCCGCTTACCGATCTCGGCGAGGTCTCCCTTTACTTTCTCCTCACCCTCATGTTCGTCGGGGCCTGCCCTGGTTCTACCGGGGGAGGAGTGAAGACCACCACTTTTGGAGTGCTACTGGCCACGGTGTTGAGCCGTCTCCGGGGCTACACTCGAACTTCCATCCTAGGACGCACCATTCCCGAAAGGATCGTCTCCAAGTCCTTAACCCTTATCTCCCTCTACGCTTTTACTGTATTTCTGGCCCAGTTCCTCCTGATCTACCTTCTTCCTTCCCGGCCCTTTTCCGCCGCAAGCTCCACCTTCTTCGCCCGGCTCTTTGAGGTGCTTTCCGCCCTGGGCACGGTGGGACTCTCCACCGGGATCACCCCTGGGTTTTCGGTGGCCGAAAAACTGGTCCTCGTGTTCACCATGCTGGTGGGCCGGGTAGGAGTGCTATCGCTGGCCGTGCTTCTTACGGGTCTTTCGGCTTCCCCCAAACCGTTTTATTATGCCGAAGAGGAGGTCCTTCTGGGATAATGGCCAAAAAGAGATTCGGGATTATCGGACTCGGTCGCTTCGGAAGCTATTTAGCCCGCACGCTTGCGGAGCAGGGCCAGGAGGTCATAGCCCTCGATCGCTCGGAAAAGGCTGTACAGGCGGTGGCCGAATGGGTGCCCCAGGCCGTGGTGGCCGACGCCACCCAAAAGGAAACCCTGGAACACCTAGGATTCCATCGCGTGGATGTGGCGGTAGTGGCCATCGGTACCCTTTCTCAGAGTGTCCTGGTGACCCTCTACCTCAAGGAGATGGGCACCCCTCGCATCTTGGCCAAGGCCTTGGACGAGGACAGCGCCAAGATCCTCTCCTTGGTGGGAGCCCATCAGGTCATCATCCCCGAGCGGGACTCCGCCCTGCGACTCGCCCGCTCCCTGGTAATGCCTAATCTCCTTGACTTTTTGCCTCTCCTTCCGGACTTTTACATCGCCGAGGTGCCTCCACCGGCGGAGTTTGTGGGAAAAAGTCTAAAGGAGCTTGACCTGCGCCGAAACTATAAAATCTACATGCTGGGGGTAAAAAAGGCCTTCTCTGAGGAGATCGTCCTCCTACCCTCTGCGGATTACGTGATCGAAAAAGACGATCTCCTTTACCTTGCCGGACATCGCAAGTATCTTGAAAAATTCGTCCCTAAGTGATTCAGACACCAGAGGCAAGGTATCGTTTGGCAAGCTCTCTCTCCTGAAAGGACATGATGTCTTTAAGGGAGATCATGCCCACCACCCGCCGCGAGCCTTCCCTTTCCACCACCGGGAGTTGGGAAACTCCCAGCCGGGCCATGCGCGAGAGTGCCGTAAGGAGGTCGTCCTCCGGGGTCACGGTCACCACCTGTCTGGTGGCGATATCCCGGGCGGTAAAGGGTTTTTCGGAAAAGAGCACCCGGCGCAGGTCGTGAAAAGAAAGAATTCCGGAAAGTTCTCCCCTTTCGTCAAGAACTAAGAGGTAGGAGTGCGGAGCCTTCTCAAAAACCGAGAGGATTTCTTCCCGGGAGGCCCTCTCCGGAACCCAGGGTCTTTCCGGATGCATGATCTCCTTCACCCTTGCGGCCTGAAGCAGGCTCTCTTCCCAGCCGTGACGGAGGGATAACCCGCGGCGCTTGAGCTTTATGGTGTAGATGGAGCCCTCCTTGAGATAAGTGGCGATAAAGGTGGAGACGATGCAGGAGAGCATGAGGGGGAGGATAATGCTGTAGTCCCCGGTGAGTTCAAAGATGATAAGGATGGCGGTGATGGGGCCGTGGGTAGCCGCAGCCACTACAGCCCCCATTCCCACCAGGGCGTAGGCTCCAGCCGGGGCCGTCGTTGCCGGAAATAGTGCGTGGACCACCGAACCCACGAGCCCTCCGGTCATGGCTCCGATGAAAAGCGAGGGGGCAAAGACCCCTCCAGAGTGCCCGGCCCCAAGCACCAATGAAGTAGCAAGGATCTTGGCCAGGAGGAGGATCAGGAACCAGTGAACCGGAAAGTGTCCCAGAAGGGCCTGATTTACGGTTCCGTAGCCCACGCCGAAGACCTGGGGTATGAAGAGGAGGATTACCCCCAAGAGGACCCCTCCCAGGGCCGGGTGGAGGTATTCCGGAAGGGGGAGCCGGGAAAAGAGATCTTCTGAGCGGTACAGAGTTTCGATGAAAAGTAGGGCGGAAAGCCCGGCCACCACGCCGAGCAGGGCGTAGAACACCAACTCGTGCCAGCCCACGAGTTCATAGGGCGGGGCCTCTAGGGCCGGGAAGTTTCCCAGATAACTCCGAGCCACGGCGGTAGCCGTGACCGAGGAGAGCACGATGGGGCTAAAGCGTTCCAGCCGGAAGTCCGAAAGCAGGATCTCCACGGCAAAGAGCACTCCGGCGATGGGGGCGTTGAAAGTAGCGGCTATCCCGGCCGCAGCCCCGCAGCCCACAAAGGTGCGAAGCCTCTCCTGCGGGGCGCGGAGAAGCTGCCCGATGAGGGAGCCGGCGGAGGACCCGATCATCACGATGGGGCCTTCACGGCCCACCGAACTTCCCGAGCCGATACACAGGGCCGAGACCAGCATCTTGAGCACCGTGAGCCGGGCCCTGATACGCCCTCCCTTAAGCACCAGGGCCTCCATAACCTCCGGCACCCCGTGTCCCCTGGCCTCCCGGGCCAGAAAGTGAATGATGGGCCCCACGATGAGCCCGGCAAGCGCCGGAAAAAAGATTTTCTGCCAGCCCGGAACCTCCCGATAAAAGTAGATGAAGTCCTCACTATGGTGATAAAAAAACTCCTGCACAAACTTAATCAGAAAGCGAAAGGCTATAGCCCCAAAGCCTCCGATGAGGCCGATAAGAATGGCTAGAAGGGCAGTGATCAGGTGTTCGTTAAACCGTAGCCGAATGGGCCCCTCCCCAAATAAGAATAGCAAATAAGGCCCTTTGCGAGAAGACACAAAATTGTTTGGGATTCTTCAGGATCTTTGCGAGGCTTCTCTGAAAAAAAGACACAAAAAAACTTGCCCGGGAGGGGGAGTTAAAAAATCTCCCGGGCAAAGGCGTCCTTATTTGGTCTTGAGAAAGACGGAAAGCAAGAACTCCGCCGCTCCCAGAAAGAGAAGGATACGATAGATGAGGCTTGGGGCCCTAAAGATCGCGGCCACCATGCTAATGAGCGGAGTGATCATGAGAAGAAGCACCCCGAGCATGCTCAGGGTATCCATGTAGCCCAGATTATGGAAGATCCAGCCGTAGCCGTGAACCTGAAACCCCTTTACCTGCTGCCAGAACTCCGCGGCCGAGCCCGTCCAGTACTTGCTCACCTCGGCCAGAGGGATGTAGGGCCGGACCCCTAGAAAATAAAAGATAGCCGGGATAACCATCATAACCACACCAATAACGGTAAAGATGATCATGGTCTTCCCAAAGATAAGTCCCATCTCGTCTACCTGGATTTTACGCTCCTCGGCCATGACTAAGCCCCCGGAATGATGTGTGGAATGATTCCTAGGCCCTGAAGGCCCTTAAGAACATTCATAAAACCAGCCAGAAAGAGGATGGCCAGCACCAACCAGCGCACGAAGACCGGCTTAATAATCTCCGCCACCTTGGCCCCAATCCGAGCTCCGATGGTAATTCCTAAGACCGCCGGGATCACCACCGAGGGAAGAATGGCCCCCTTGGTGAGATAGATTCCAATAGCCGGAGCGTTGGCGGTGATAATGAGCATACTGGTGGCCGTGGCAACTTTGATGGGAGCCCCCATGAGCATATTGAGCACCGGCACATTAGCCCAACCGGCTCCCAGTCCGAACATTCCGGCCACGAACCCAATGAGGGCAAAGACCACCAGGGCCAAAGGAGTGTTCTTCACCTGGAAGCGCACAATGCGTCCCAGCGAAGGCTCAAACCATTCCCCCCGAAGGCCCAAGGCCCGCGACCACCCGTCCACCTCCTCGTCGCGCACCTGGGGAAACTCCAGGCGCTTGGAGAGCATCATCACCGCAAAGACGAGAAGAATAATGGCCCCCAACATGATCTCGATATAGTACTTGCCTCCGGGAAAGGCGCTGGTCACCTTGAGCCCGATGATACCTCCCACCACGGAGGTGATGACCATCACCGGGGCAAGCAGCGCGAAGATTCGGATATTGGCCAGCCCGATGCGCGTAAGATAAGGCACCGAAGAAAGGGCCGAGGTCACAGCCATCACCAGCCCAGCCCCGCGAATGAAGTCCACATGGAAGGGAAAGATAATGGTGGAAAGGGGCACGAAGAGCACCCCGCCTCCCACCCCGGAAACCGGTGAAATGATACCGATGAGAAGGGTAAAGACGAAAAGAATGATAGACCACTCCATTTACCGCCTCCGCCTCCTACTTTTGGCCAAGCATTTTTCCATGTCTCTTAGCACCTTCCGGACCTCCTGTCAAACGCCGTTTCCGGGAAAAATCTCCACTGTAGTCCGATTTTTCACGGTTTATACCCTCAGGCCCGGTTTGTCACCACCAGGGTAGGAGAAACCACTCGATGAAGGACCTTTTCGGAAACGCTTCCCAGGAAGATCTCCTCCACGCGCCCCAACCCCCTGCGCCCCAAAAAGACCAGATCGTAGTCCCCGGATTCCGCCTCGGCGATTATCTCCTCGGCCGGACTTCCTACGGCGACTTTCTTTAATACCGGAGCCCTGATTCCGGCCTCCTTGACGAAGGTCTCGGCCTCAGAAAGGACCCGGTCGGCCTCCTCAGGGCTTGAGGCCCCCTCCATGGCCGGGAGAAAGTCCACCACATGGAAGAGAACGATCTCCCGCGCTTCCCAGAGAAGGGAAAGTTCCGCGGCCTCCTCCAGGGCTTTCTGGGAAAAGGGTGAACCGTCAAGACACACAAGGATCCGAGGAGCGTGGCAGTAGCCCTCCTCGGCAAACCGCCGGCCCACCACATAGGTGGAGTGCTCCCCGGGCCTATGGATTAAGGCGTGGGTGGTGCTTCCCAGCAGGAGTTCGGAAAGGTGCGAGCGGGCCCGCCGAGCGACGATTTCCGCGCCCACCCTCTTCTCGTAGGCCAGACGGGAAAGCTCCCGGGAAGGATTCCCCCGGAGGATGATCTTCTCCAAGGGAAGGTCCGGAAGATCTCTCCTCAGGCGTTCCTCGGCCTGAGAGAGAAAGGGTTCGGCCTCCCGCCGTAGATACTCCCTATAAAGATTGGTCAGGAACTCACTTTCCTCAAACAGTGACTCCAGCCGCAGGTCCCTCTGCAAGGCCCTTTTCACCGCATCCGAGGAAACCACATGGGCCAGATAAATCTTTTTCACCAGGTCTGGAGACATATTTCGCAGGAGACAGACCAGAAAGTTGAGCAGAGCCTCGGCGGAACCGTCCTTTCCTAAAGGAACTAGGATCCTTTCAAGGTGTGGCAGAAATCTGCGCGGCATCTCGGCCTCCTTAGTAAAAGATTAAAAGCCAGACATTGGCAATGGCCACGCTGAGGACCATGTAAGGAAAGGCCACTTTCATGAAATCGAAAAATTTGATCCGGTGGCCGGCGGCTTCCGCTATCCCCAGAGTGACCACATTGGCGCTGGCCCCGATCATGGTTCCGTTACCGCCGAAACAGGCCCCAAGCGCCAGCGCCCACCAGAGGACATTGGTTTCCGCCCCCGGAATGACCCGCGAAAGGTAAGCCGTGATGGGGAGCATGGTGGCGGTGAAGGGGATATTGTCCACGAAAGCACTCATAATGGCCGCCACCCACAGAATCAAACAAATGGCTGCCGTAAGAGACCCCTGAGAAAGTTTATAAACCCCATCGGCCACGATGGCCAGCAGTCCGGTCTCCTCCACCGAGCCCACCAGAATGAAAAGGAACATGAAAAAGAGGAGAGTGGTCCACTCGATATCTTTTTCTACGACTTCAAGGAGATCCACCTTCCTGGTGACTAAAGCATAAGTAAAAAGGAGCGCAGCCCCGAAAAGCGCGGCCACCGAGACCTCCATATGAAAGATTCCGTGAGTCACGAAAAAGAAGATCACGATGGCCATGATGAGAAGCCCCACGGTGAGAAGAGTTCCATCTGTAATCCGGTACTCCTCGCGGAGCTTGGCGATAAAGGCCTCTACGTCCTCTACCTTGGCCCGGGCATAATCCCGTCCGTAAACCATCTTGGAAAAAACAAAAAGGGCCAGCATGGAAAGAACCACCACCGGCCCCAGATTTTTAACAAAGTCCATAAAGGTCAGGCCTGTGTAAGAACCGATCATGATGTTCGGAGGATCACCGATAAGGGTGGCCGTACCACCGATATTCGAGGCCAGGATCTCGGGAATGAGGAGAACCAGGGGAGATATCCCCAGCGAAAGCGCGATCTCGATGGTCACCGGGGTAAGCAGCAACATAGTGGTCACATTGTCGAGAAAGGCCGAAGTGACCGCAGTAAAGGCGGAAAGGACCACGCAGAGGAGAAAGACGTTCCCCCGGGCCAGTTGATAGCTCTTGTAGGCACACCACTGGAAGATCCCGGTGCGTTTGAGCACCCCCACGATGATCATCATGCCCATGAGGAGGAAAATGACGTTCATGTCGATGGCTGCTATAGCTCGCTCGTAAGAAATAATCCGAAAAGCCGGATCCCAGGCCCCTAGGGTGTAGCTCACGGTGAGCATGATGGCGGCCCCCAGCATAGCGGCCACGGTACGGTGTAGGAGTTCGAAACTTATAAGAATGTAGGCCAACACGAAAACCACCGTGGCGATCCAGAAGGCCGGGCCTGGGTGACGCTCAAGGATAACGTTTTTGACCACGAAAACATCCCGGCCATGCACGGCTAACTCCGAGGACTCTATGTGGAGGGTCACGGGCTTGAAACTGCTCTTGAAAATTTCGATCTCCAGGCGCCCCGTGCGGAGAGCCTCCTCCGGAACTTCGGCTACTATCTGAAAGGAACCATCGGCTTCGGTCTCTATACTCTCGAGCTCATGGTGACCGTGTTCCCCCTTGCGAAAAGTAAGGGGTTTCCCGTTCAAGAGGATCTTGATCTCGGCCTCGTCCACCGGCTCCTTATGGGTATCCAGTACTCGCCCGGAAAGATGGAGATTTACACTTGGCTCGGCAGCCAGGGCTTTAATAGAGCCCAGAATCAAAAACCATATACCCAACAGGAGCCACGCCTTTTTCATGGTCCTCCTCCCTCCATTACAGGGCAATCTTTTCTGGCTTTACTAAATTTTTCTTTTCCTGTAAATCCCTTGAATGGTGTCTAAAAAGACTTTCCGTTCTCCAAAGGATCTTCGTCTCCACCTCAAACACTTTCTAAAAGACCGCCTGCGAGGGCTTCCCTCAGACTTTCGCATCGAAATCGCCGTCCTATCTCACCGTCCACCCCGGGCCGCGCTCTTTATTCCGGCCCATTCCGAGGGCAATCTTATCCGGGTTCATCAGGTAGATCGTTTGGTGGCCGAACTGGCCGAGATGGGTATTGAGATCGAGGTCTTTTATGCCGATGACGAGACCGAGGCCTCAGAACTAAATCAAGGATTAATCCCTACCGGGGAAGGCTTCGGTCAAAACTACCGCTTACGGCTGCGGATAATGTCCTCGTAAGCCCAGCGATACAGGATCTGGTTTATTTCGTCCTCTGACAACTGGGGACGTTCGTAGAATCCGGCGGCCTCCCGCTGCCGAAAGGCCTCGTAAAGGATGATGCCCGTGGCCACAGAGACATTGAGGCTTCGGACCATACCCATCATGGGGATCTTGATACGATGGGTGGCCAGCGGCAGAAGCTCCGGCGAGACCCCTTCCACTTCGTTGCCCACCACGATGACCGTGGGGCGGGTGTAGTCCACCTCCCGGAAGTCACGTGTCCCGGCCCCAAGCCAGGTCACCACCACCTGAAAGCCTTCCTCTCTGAACTCCCGAAGCCGGGCCGCTGGATCGGCTACCCGTTCAAGAAAGAGCCACCGATGGGCGCCCAGGGTCACGGCCTCGTTTATAGGAGCGGATGTCCCCTCCTCAAACCCGTATACTATCCGGTGGATCCCCACGGCCTCGGCTGTACGGATGAGGGCCGAGAAATTGTGTTCGTTTCTTACCCGATCCATGAAAAGCACCAGGTCCTTCTGTCGGCGCTCCAGGACCTCCCGCATACGCGCAAGCCTCCGGGGCAAAACCAGATACTCCGAATCACGCCCGGCCAAGGCGACGCAAGCCCTCCTCATCAAGGATACGGATATGCCGTCCGGAGACCTCGATCAGCCCCTCTTCCGAAAGCCTGGTTAGCACCCTTGAAAGGGTCTCCGGGACCGTTCCCAAGAGAGCGGCCAGCTCCCCCTTGGGGATTTCCAGTTCAAACTCCGGCCCCCGGTTCTCTTTAAGATAAAGTAAATACGCCGCCAATCTCTCCGGAACCTCTTTCAAAGAAAGGGAATCCACCAGAGCGGCCATGGACCTCAAGCGCAGAGAAAGCACCGCAAGCATGTTCAGGGCCAGCTCTGGACGCCGGCGGATAAGATCTAAAAAGGCTTTCCGGGGGAAAAAAAGGATCTCCGAAGGAGCCAGGGTCTCGGCCCAGGCCGGATAACGGGATCCGGAAAAAAGAGCCGCCTCGGCAAAAACCTCCCCGGGCCCCAGCACGTGTAAAATCTGTTGCCGGCCCCGGGACGAAAGCCGATAGATCTTTACCAGACCCTCGGCCACCAGGTAAAAACCCCGGGCCTCTTCCCCTGCCGAGAAGATGACCGCCCCCTTCTCGTATCGTTTAGGCAACGCTATCTCCGCCAGGCGCTTCAGATCCTCCTCGGGGAGCCCTTTGAAAATAGAGGCTTTTTCCAGGCCCGCTCTGATTCCCATGGGAATCTATTTTATAGAGTTGAAAGCTCTTGACAAAGGGGGCAAGCCCTGAAAGATTTATATAGGACGTTGGCGGCGTAGCTCAGCGGTAGAGCGGGGATCTCATAAGTCCTAGGTCGGGGGTTCGAGTCCCTCCGCCGCCATGGTAAGATGGAGTTAAGGCAGGCGGCGTAGCCAAGTGGTAAGGCGACGGCCTGCAAAGCCGTGAATCCGGGGTTCGAATCCCCGCGCCGCCTCCAATAAAGAAGTAGGAATAAAATATGTCTTCCGTTTCCACTTCCGGTTTCTCTGAGGAAGCCCTAAGGCCCCTGGTGGAGAAGCTCGTTTCCGAGGCCGTGGCCAAGTTCGTCCGGGTGGAAGAGGAGCTCAAGTCCCTTAGGGAAGTCCAGCTTTCCATGCTTCGGGAGATGAATGCCCGCTTCGAGGCCCTGCAGCGGGAAATGGATAAACGCTTCGAGGCCATAGATAAACGCTTCGAGGTCTTAGAGAAACGTTTCAATTTTATACAGTGGTTTATGGGTCTCGGTTTTACGATCCTTGTGGTCTTGATGACCCTCTTTAGGTTTCTGCACTGAGTGATGTTCGAGCTTACGGTA
>WFPH01000188.1 GCA_015487645.1 Thermosulfurimonas sp.
AAGGAGAAGCTCTCTCAGGTGAGACCCCGCTCCTTCGGCCAGGCCCTGAGAATCTCCGGAGTCACGCCAGCCGCCATCGCGGCCATTCAGGTTTATCTCCGGAAACACGGTTATAGAAGCCAGGGCTAGTTCGGGTATAATAGCTTCATGGCTTCCAAGAAAAGACGCCCTAAGACCGAGAATCATCCCCCGACCAAAGGTGAGCCTCAGGTCACGGAGACCGGTGAAGGGACTACCCTTCCGGTGCCTGCCCTGGAAGAAGATAAAACCCTGCCTTCGGCAGTTGATCCCTTACAGCGGTATCTGGCGGAGATAAGCAAGTTCCCGCTTCTTTCCAGGGAAGAAGAGGAACGTATAGCCAAGGAATACTACGAGACCAAGGACCCCAGACTGGCCTACAAACTGGTAACCTCCAATCTTCGTCTGGTGGTCAAGATTGCTCTTGAATTTCAGCAGTTTTGGAATCGCAATTTTCTGGATCTCATTCAGGAAGGCAATCTGGGCTTGCTGCAGGCCGTGCGGAAATTCGATCCTTATCGCGGAGTCAAGTTTTCCTATTACGCTTCCTTCTGGATCAAGGCTTACATCCTCAAGTACATCATGGACAACTGGCGTTTGGTGAAGATCGGTACCACTCAGGCCCAGCGTAAACTTTTTTACAATCTCAAGAAGGAAAAGGAGCGCCTGGAGGCCCTGGGGTTCAAGCCCACTTCCAAGCTGCTGGCCGAAAGGCTCCAGGTGAAAGAAAAAGACGTGATCGAGATGGAGCAGAGGCTTTCGGCCTCGGATGTGAGTCTTGAGGCGCCTATTAAGGAGGATTCCGAGGACACCTATCGGGATTTCTTACGGGCACCCGGTCCTTCGGTGGAGGACAGCATTGCCCGGGACGAGGTCCTTACCCGTTTTTCCCAAATCCTTAACGAGTTCGGCCGGACCCTCAAGGACAAGGAGAAGGTCATCTTTTATGAACGGCTCCTGGCCGAGGAACCCCTTACCCTTCAGGAGATCGGTAAACGTTTCGGGATCTCCCGGGAAAGGGTGCGCCAGATAGAGGAGAGGCTTCTACGTAAGCTACGGAAATACCTGGAGGAGAGATTGCCAGATGCGCACAACTATCCGCTGGCTCTGGAAGGGGCTACCGCTTAGTTTGCTAGCGTTGAGCCTGCTGGTGGTCTCGCCGGCCAGAGCGGGCCAAAAAGCCGAGGCTTATTACCACTTTTTGGTGGCAGTTAGGGCCTACCAGGAGGGACGCCTTTCCGAGGCCCGGAAGGAGCTTTACCGGGTCCTGCGAAAGGATCCCCGGGCCCTCTATCCCCGGAAGCTCCTGATAGAGATTTATGGACGCCAGGGGCAATATCAGAAGGCCGAAGCTATAGCCCGGAAGGCCTTGAAGCTGGCCCCCCGGGATCGTGAGCTGCGTTTGCTCCTGGCCAGGATTTACCTGGCCGAGAAACGCTTTGCCCGGGCCATCGTTACGCTGGAGAGGGTTCTGGAGGAAGATCCCGGAAACGAAAGGGCCCTGGGTCTTCTCCTGAACGCCTATCTCGCCCAGAGGGATCTCTCCGGGGCGGTGGACTCCGTAGAGAGGCTCATCCGGGTTCACCCGGATTCGGTCTCGTTCTGGCTCCTCAAAGCCCGGCTGCTGGCCAAGGCCGATCAGCCCCTGAAGGCCAAGGAGAGCTATCTCAAAGCGGTTGAGCTTTCGGATTACCGTCTTGAGATCGTAATGGAGGCCGGCGAATTCCTGCGCAAGATAGGGGCTCTTAAGGAGGCCGAAGAGCTTTATCGCGCTTACCTTGAGCGGAATCCGGAGGACTACCATGCCCGGCAGGCCCTTCTGCAGATCCTGCTGGCTAGGGAAAAGTGGTCCGAGGCCGAGAAATTTCTACGGGAAACCCTGAAGAAATTTCCCGAAAAACCAGGATTCAGGTTCTTCCTGGGCCTGGTGTTGGAGAAGGAGGGGCATCTCGAGGAGGCCCTTGAGACCTACCGGGAGATTCCGCGGGGAGCCCCTTTCTACACCGAGGCCCTTCGAAGGATCTATGCCCTTACCCGTGAACTCAAGGGAGACGAAGCCGCGCTCTCTTTTCTGCAAACCCTGATCCAGGAAGGTCCTCAGGACCCTCAGATTTATTTCCTGGCGGCCACCGCCGCGGAAGAAATCGATCGGTGTGAAGAGGGCCTGAGATTCGCAGACCAGGGTCTAGCCCGTTTCCCGGATCATCGGGATCTGATCATTACCAAGGGACTGCTGCTTTCCTGTGTAGGAAAGCTTCGAGAGGCCCTGGAGCTGGTGGAGCCGTTGCTCGAAAGGTTCCCTGACGACCCGGTGATCTTGAACTTCGTGGGCTACACCTACGCCGAACTGGGGGAGAATCTGGACGAGGCCGAACAATATATCCGCAAGGCCCTCAAGGCCCAGCCTGAGGCAGGCTACATCGTGGATAGCCTGGCCTGGGTTCTTTACAAAAAGGGACGTCTCGAGGAGGCCCTCCGTGAGATCGAAAGGGCCGTAAGATTGTCTTCAGGGGACGCGGTGATCCTGGAACACAAGGGTGATATCCTTCGGGCCCTGGGGAAGGAGCGGCAGGCCTGCGAGGTTTACCGGGAGGCTCTTACCCGGGCCAGCCACCGGCGAGACAGAGAACGCATAGAGAAAAAGGTCTCGGAGTGTCCAGGGGACTCCTCGTCCTGATTTTCCTTTTTGTCTTTGGTTGTGCCCGGCAGCCGATCCGGATCCCGGAAGACCTCTGGACTTCCTTTCCGTATTACCGGGCTCTGGTCTCATACCGGCTACATCTTTCCGGGAAAACCTACCGTGGAAGGGCCATCCTTCTGGCGCAAGCGGGTCGCCTCTATGCCGAGGGTTTCTCTCCTTTCGGCGGGGCCCTTTTTTCCCTTTGGCTAGAGGGAGGGCGGCTGACCTGGATCCTATACCCCCAGGGGAAGGCGGCCAGATTCATCCTGGTTCCGGAAAGCCCCAGGCTTTCGGAGCTCTGGCCTTATTTCCTTCTGGGAAAAATCCCCCGGTCTCTCAGGGACGAACTGATGGCCACCGGGAGGCTCTCTCTGGGAAAAGGATATTCCCTGAAGCTCGGGTCTTCTCCTTTCGAGATAGAACTGGCTTACCTGGGACGGAGTTTTCTCAAAGTCTGGCCGGAGGGGCCACGGGTGCGCCTTTCCCTGGGCCTCATCCGAGGCGAGCTTGAGCTTAAGATAAAGAGGTT
Source organism: Thermosulfurimonas sp. (assembly GCA_015487645.1). Taxonomy (GTDB): domain Bacteria; phylum Desulfobacterota; class Thermodesulfobacteria; order Thermodesulfobacteriales; family Thermodesulfobacteriaceae; genus Thermosulfurimonas_A. Next base: position 3,228 of record WFPH01000188.1, read on the forward strand.
TGAGGCCATCCGCGAGGAGATACCGCTTCCTCCGGCTCTGCCGGAAACGGTCCTTGACCTCAGGCAGTATCTGAGGGTTTCCGGGGATTAGGCCGGTTTTCTGATGAATTCCAGCTCTTCCACCGCCATGGGCGTAGCCCGCCGCACCCTGATCTCCCAGTTCCGGTAGCGCAGGGTCTCCCCGGCCTGGGGAATACGTCCGGCCAGTTTCAGGACAAAGCCGCCCACGGTTTCATATTCTCCGTCCGGGATCTCGAGCCCGATCTCCCGGGCCTTTTCCACCTCCATGAAGGCCTTGATCAGGAAGCGCCCCTCCCCGAGTTTGCGGTAGGGAACGAGATCTCGTTCGAGTTCGTCCAGGAAGTCCCCTAGGACCTCTTCCATGAGGTCCTCCAGGGTCACAATCCCGACCGCCGCTCCGTATTCGTCGACCACCACCACATAGTCCTCTCCGGTCTTCTGCATCTCCGAGAGGGCCTCGGCGGCCGGTTTGAACTCCGGAAGATATTTGGCCGGTCTTACGTAAGCCGAAAGAGGACTTTCCGGAGGGGCATCCAGGAGGTCCTGGGCCCTCACCACCCCGATGAGATTGTAAACCCGGTTCCGAAAGATCGGTATCCGGGAAAAGCCGTGATGGGCGAAGATCCGCAGGGCTTCCTCTACCCGGGCGGTCTCCGGGAGCATCTTGAGCCTTATCAGGGGTACCATGACCTGATCCACGGTCTTTTCTGCGAACTCAAAGAGCCGGGTGAGGGCCCGCTTTTCGATGGGCTCAAGGTGGTCTTCGGTGGCGAGCAACCCTTTGAGCTCTTCCCGGAGGATTCTGGGCAGGGGCTTTTCGGAAAGCCCGAGGACCTCGAAGGTTTTCCTGACCAGGGAGGAAACGAGCCATACTAGTGGAAGCAGTAACCTGGAGAGGAGATAAAGAGGCGGAGCGAGCAAGGGGGCGAGCGTGGTGGCCCTGGCCCGGGCCACATTTTTGGGGATGATCTGTCCGAAAAGAAGCATGCTCGGGGGTAGCCCCAGAAAGGCTATGAGAGGGCCATACCGGGGGAAAAGTTCTAGAAGGAAACCGGTAGTAAAGACCCCGTTGGCGATCACACAGAGATTGAGACCCAGGAGGGTGGTGGTAAGGAGTTTCTCGGGTTCCTTGAGGAGGGCCAGGGCCAGACGCGCGCCTAAGTGTTTGCGGGCCATGGCTCCCAGGCGGGCCTCCCCTGCGGAAAGAATGGCGATCTCGGCCGCAGCAAAAAAGGCCTCGCCCAGAAGGAGGACCAGGAAGACCAGGCTAGCTATGAGTTTCATCTTCCAATTTTTCCACTAATAGGGTCTCTATCCGACGGTCTTTGAGGGCCTCCACCCGGAAACGGAAACCGAACCCCTTGACCTCGGCCCCCTCTTCGGGGAGCTCTCCGAAGAGGTGGAGCACCAGACTGGCCAGGGTCTGGAACTCTTCCTCCGGCAGTTCGCCCCCGGTCTCCCGGTTGAAGTCTTCGATCTGCACCCAGCCTTTGACCAGATAGCGCCCGGGGTCAAGCCTTTTGATGGGCGGCTCTTTGGCTTCCTTCTCCTGGTAGATCTCTCCGAATAGTTCCTCTAGAACGTCCTCCAGGGTGACCAGGCCGCTTATCTGCCCGTACTCATTGACCACCAGGGCCAGTTTGAGCCGCCGGCGCTGGAATTCCTCCAGGAGTTTCCGCACCCGGGTCCTTTCCGGCACGAAAAAGGGCGGACGGACGATCTCTGAAAGCCGAACGGTCTTCTTTCCCAGGCGGGCCTTGATGAGATCCTGAATGTAAAGGACCCCCACCAGGTTGTCGAGTTCCCCGCGGTAGACCGGAATCTTCCGGAAAGGGGCCTTCTTCAAACGGGAGAGCAACTCGGGTGTGACCTCCTGGTCTTCCAGGGCCCAGATCTCTTTCCTGGGGGTCATGATGGCCGAGACCGGGGTCTCCTCGGTCTCGAAGAGACCGTAAACAAAAAGGCGCTCTTCGGGCCGGAGCGCTCCCGAATGATAGGCCTCCTCCACCAGGCGCTTGATTTCTTCTTCCGCCGGAAATCCTCTAGAGGTTCCTCCACGGAGGCCGACAGCCCGAAAGAAGATCTGGGCCACCGCAAGCAGCCCGAAACGCAGGGGTGCCAGGAGGATCTCGGCTATCCTCAGGGGACGCGAGACGGCGCAGGCCACCTGTTCCCTGAACTTGAATCCCAAGACCTTGGGAAAAAGATCTCCCCAGAGGAAAAGAAGCGCGCTCATGAGGGGATAGGCCAACCATTTTCCCAGGCTTCCCAGACTCTGATAGAAGAACCAGCTCGCCAGGGCGGAAGAGAGAATGTCGGCGATCTCGTTGCCCATGAGAACCGTGGTCAAGACCTTTTGAGGGTCTCGCAAGATCTCCGCCGCCAACCGGCAGGAGGCCCGAGAGCTCTTCCTAAGCTTACCGATTTCCAGACGGCTGAGAGAGAAAAGGGCTGTCTCCGAACAGGTAAAAAAGGAGGAAAGCAGGATGAAGATCGTGATCAGCAGCCAGGCCAGCCAGGGATCCAAGGGTGTGTCTTCCCTCCCGCAAGCTTATCCGGTAAAAAGATAATACCATGGAAAGCCGATGGGTGAGCTATTTTTTGACCGGGGCGCTGGTCCTGGTCATCTTCGGGGCTCTGCTGCGTCTCCTGCAACCTTTCTTTCAGCCCATCTTTTGGGCTCTTATCCTCTCGCTTTACCTTTCTCCCTTAAATCGTTTCCTGCGCCAGAGGCTTAAGGGGCGACGGGGGCTCGCAGCCTTCGTCCTCACCTTTTCGGTGGTGGTTTTCGTCCTCATCCCTTCGGGCTTTGTGGTAACCGAGGTCACCAAACAGGCCATCGATCTTATAAGCGGGGCGAGGGCCTTTCTGGAAAGAGGGCCCGAGGCCCTAGTCCCTTCGCCAGAGAAGTATCCCCGCCTTTACGCCCTTGCTCAGAGCCTGATCGCCAAGCTGGCCCCTTTTGAGACCCAGGTCAAACAGGTGCTCGCGGCCATGGCCTCGGGAACGGGCCAGTTCCTGCTCACCCAAGGGAAGGCCCTTTTCAAAAACACCGTCCAGCTCATCCTGAATCTGGTCTTCATGTTAGTAACCCTCTTCTACCTCTTCCGGGACGGGGACCTCTTCTTCGAGGAGGTCAAGAATCTTCTTCCGGCCACCCTGGAAGAGACCGAGAGGATCACCGGGAAGATTCAGGAAGTATTGCGGGCCGTGCTCTTTGGAGGTCTTCTTACCGGATTAGCCCAGGGCCTGGCGGCTCTTCTCATCTATTTCCTCCTGGGAGTGCCTTCCGCTATCTTCCTGGGGCTTCTTACTGCGGCGGCCTCGTTCGTGCCTATCGTGGGGACGGCCCTGGTCTGGGTCCCTACGGTAGCTTACCTCCTTCTCAAGGGCTTCTTTATCAAGGCTCTCATTCTTCTGGTCTACTGCGTGCTGGTGGTAAGCCAGATCGATTCTCTCCTTCGGCCGTTTATTGTGGGCTCCCAGACCGAGATCCACACCCTTTTCCTCTTTTTTAGTATCCTCGGAGGGCTCAAGACCTTCGGCCTCCTGGGAATCTTCCTGGGGCCCATTATCCTTTCCTTAGCCATTTCTCTGGTGGAAATTTACCGTCTCAAGGTCCTCCGGCATGCCAGAACTGCCTGAAGTAGAGACCATTCGCCGGGATCTTCTTTTCCTTTC
>WFPH01000189.1 GCA_015487645.1 Thermosulfurimonas sp.
GGATGCTGGTCTTCCGTCGGTTCGGTCCGCCTGAAGGCGGGGTCATGGGCATCGCCAAGAGCAAGGCCCGGATCTACGTGCAGGAGGACATCAAGGTCACCTTCAAGGACGTGGCCGGGGTGGACGAGGCCGTGGAGGAATTGAAGGAAATCATAGAGTTTCTCAAAAATCCCCAGCGTTTCACCGCCCTGGGGGGCAAGATTCCCAAGGGGGTTCTTCTGGTGGGGCCTCCCGGCACGGGTAAAACCCTGCTCGCCCGGGCCGTGGCTGGAGAGGCTGGGGTGCCTTTTATTTCGATCTCGGGATCGTCCTTCGTGGAGATGTTTGTGGGGGTGGGAGCCGCCCGGGTGCGGGATCTCTTTGCTACCGCGGAGAGCAAGGCCCCCTGTATCATCTTCATCGACGAGATCGACGCCCTGGGCAAGGTTCGGGGGGTCTCCCCGGTGGCCGGGGTGGACGAACGGGAACAAACCCTGACCCAGCTTCTTACCGAGATGGACGGTTTCGATCCCAAGAAGGGTATAATCATTATCGCGGCTACCAACCGGCCCGAGATCCTGGATCCGGCTCTCCTGCGGCCGGGTCGTTTCGACCGGCACATCGTGGTGGACCGTCCGGATCTCAAAGGGCGCGAGGCCATTCTCAAGATCCATACCCGCGACGTGAAGCTTGCGCCCAACGTGGACCTGAAGGTCATCGCGGCCCGCACCCCGGGGATGGTAGGGGCGGATTTGGCCAACATCGTGAACGAGGCCTGTCTGCTGGCGGCCCGCAAGGGCAAAGAGAGAGTGGAGATGGAAGATTTCGAGGAGGCCGTGGATCGGATCATTGCCGGGCTGGAGAGGAAGAATCGCTACCTTTCCGGGGAGGAGAAGCGCCGGGTGGCCTATCACGAAACCGGTCACGCCCTGGTGGCGGCTTCGGTCCCAGGGGCGGATAGGGTCCACCGGATCTCCATTATTCCGCGGGGCATCGGGGCTCTGGGCTACACCCTGCAGCTTCCCACCGAGGACCGTTACCTCTTAACCCGTAGCGAGTTGCTTGATCGTCTGGCTGTGCTCCTGGGAGGGCGCGCGGCCGAGGAGCTGGTCTTCGGGGAGATCTCCACCGGGGCCCAGAACGATCTCGAGAAGGCCACCGAGATCGCCCGGGCCATGGTCATGGACTACGGCATGAGCGAGAGGCTCGGGCCTCAAACCTTCCGTCGTCGGGAACATCTCTTTCTGGACATACCCTTCCGGGAAAGAGAAATGATCTCCGAGGACACGGCCCGGGCCATAGACGAGGAGATTAGCCGGCTTCTGCGGGAGGCTCACACTCGGGCCCGGGACATTCTTTCGAAAAACCGCGAGCGCCTGGAGGAGATCGCCGGTCTTCTCCTGGAAAAAGAAGTCCTCGAAGGCGAGGAGCTCGAGACTCTCCTTTACGGAACCTCCCGCTCTTCCAACCCCTAAAAATAAAAAACCCCCCTTCCGGGGGAGGTTGGGAGGGGGAAACCTTCCCCTAGCCCCTTGTATATTTCCCAGTGGGAGGGAACAAAGGTTTCTTCTAACTTTTGGGCTTGGAGATCCGCAACAACCAGAGGGAGAACCTCTGGTTGAAATTCAGTTTGAGACCTCTGATACAACATTCCCCTCCCCCCAGAAGGGGATAGGGGAGGGGAAGAAAACCCTTAAATTTCCTCCTCCCAAACCCTCCCCCACAGGGGGAGGGTGGACTTTTTCAGAGGTTTCTAGTTTTTGACCCAAAAGTGGAAGTTATAACTTCCATTTATATGGAAATTTAAATATCTTTAGAGCAGGTTTAGTCTCTTCTTTGCGAAATTCATTCCGATTTTTTCAGGATTTCTATCTGAGATTTTAAAAGATAGAAGGAAAATGAAAAAGATTTTAGAAGTTTGCATGCCTATTGTTAATAATAGGTAAAAAATGCTTGACAGAAGATTAAAGTCTGTTATACACTAGAATTAAACTAGAAAACTAAAGAGGGGGTTGCCATGAAGGGTAAGTGTATTTGGGTATGGTTGATGGTTTTACTTTTCCTGGGCGGCCTCGCAGGCCTGGCCCAGGCCAAGGTAAGCGGCCAGTGTAGTAACTGTCATACCATGCACAACTCGCAGAACGGCACGGATGTCGTAACGGGCGGTCCCTACCGCACGCTACTTAAGGCTAGTAACTGCTTGGGTTGTCATTCAGATAGTAATAGTGCTCCGTCCGGAACGCCTATAGTCAAGCACTCCTCTGATCCTAACTATGTATTCGGTTCCAGCCGTGGTAGCACCCTGGCCGGCGGTGACTTTTATTATGTGACCCTTGGTGATGCCAAGGTCCACAATGTGGATGAGCTAAACAATACAGATGATGTCCTCTCGGCACCTCCGGGGTATGTCAATAATCGTGACTATGGGCGTGGAAATAGTACCTGGCCTACCAATCAGGCGGTGACCTGTGCCGGAACCTATGGATGTCACGGTGATCCCGCCTACCGGGATCCCTTCGCCTCTATCTCCGGTGCCCATCACAAGAATATAGAC
>WFPH01000190.1 GCA_015487645.1 Thermosulfurimonas sp.
AAGCCCGTCTTTCTTTCTGGGGACGCCTCTTCCGGCTCGATGAGGCGGGCCGATAGCACCTCCCGGCCGTGGAGAAAGTCGGGGTTGAGCAGGGTGTAGTAGATGGTTCGGTTGTCAGAGAGCAGAAAGGGGTGAAAGCTTACCTCCGGACCGGGGAGAATCTCGGGAGAGGAGGGGGGAGAGAGGAGGAGGGACGAAAGGCCCCCCCGGATCAGGGAAAAGGAGATAAGGCCGAGTCCCAGGCTCAGGAGGGTGAGTCGCCAGGCTTCGGCCAGACGTATTCTGCGGAGTACAAACTTTCGGGCCAGAATCAAGAGGGGAAGGTGCATTCCCACGAGAAGCGGAGGAAAGAGAAGGAGGAACAGGATACCAAAAATAAATCCGGCCACCATGGGGACACCGTAGTCCCGCCCCGCCATGGAAAACATGATCAAGACGTAGCTCAGGATCCCGGCGCCCAGGCCGGCCGCTGGGAGGAGAAAGATCTCAAGGAGGTGGAAGCGCAGGAAGACCCCCAGGCGTCCGGTACGCCGATAGGCTCGCAGGTGGTAAAAATAGAGGAGTCCGAAGAGAGCAATCAGGGGGATCCGAGCCGTGCCCAGCCACAGGGCCGGCACGAGGCCCCCTATCAGGGCCGCAAGCCCCACGCCTTCGAGGAGATCCCGTTTTTTCATTTTGTAAAACATGTGCGAATTGTAGTATAATCCCCCTCTGAAGGGAAGGATATGTGGTTGTTCCGGGTTCGGTGGCTGGGATTGGGCGGGCTTCTTCTGGTCCTTGCGGCCTGTGGCGGTAGCGAGCACACCGTAAAGATCGTACATGTGCCGCTAGGGGCTTCCGGATCGTTCGGGTCTTCGACTGCGCCAAAACCCTATACCGTAAACGGTCGAACCTATTATCCCTTGCCCTCGGCGGTGGGGTATGTGGAGGAGGGGCTCGCCTCCTGGTATGGTCCGGGATTCCACGGCCGCCGTACCGCCAGCGGCGAGATTTACAACATGTACGCCTTCACGGCCGCCCATCGGATTCTACCTCTAGGGACCTACGTGCTGGTGACCAATCTTGAGAACGGCCGAAGGGTGGTGGTGCGGATCAACGACCGGGGGCCTTTCGTGCCGGGCCGCATTATCGATCTCTCCTACGCCGCGGCCCGGGCCCTGGGGATGGTAGAAAAGGGGGTGGTTCGAGTGAGAGTCGTAGCCTTGGCTGAAGGTCGTCTGACCGGGAAGGGCGTGGCCTTCAGTCGGGTTCCTCCCCTGCGGAAGGGGGAGTTCTATCTTCAGGTAGGGTCTTTCAAAAATTACGCCAACGCCGTGCGCTTTCGGGAGCGACTGGCCCGACGTTTCTCTTCGGTCCTGATCGAACCTTTCGTCTCCCCCGAGGGAACTTTCTATCGGGTGAAGATCTTTCTGGCTTATGATTTACGGGAGGCCCGCCGACGGGCCGAAAGGCTCCGGCGGGAGTTCCCCCAGGCCTTTCTGGTGGCCCGATGAAGGAACTCTATCAACGCTTACCCCTTCTTGAGGAAAGGCTGGGTTTTCGCTTCCGTGATCCGGGGCTTCTGGTGCAGGCCCTCACCCACCGCTCTTACGCCGCGGAAAAGAAGCTTGGCCCCCTGGCGGACAACGAAAGGCTGGAGTTTCTGGGAGACGCCGTGCTTTCGGCGGTGATCGCGCACCTCCTCTACGAACGTTTTCCGGGGCATTCGGAGGGCGAGCTTTCGAGGATGCGGGCCTGGCTGGTACGCCAGGAGAGACTGGCCGGGCTGGCTGAGAGGTTGGGGCTTCCGGAGTTTGTCTTGGTGAGCCGGGGAGAGAACCGATGCGGGGGCACCCGCAAGGCTTCCATCCTGGCCGGGGCCCTTGAGGCCGTGATCGGGGCGATTTATCTTGATGGAGGCTATGAGAAGGTCTTTGAGTGTCTGCGGCGGCTTTTCGGGAGATTGATTCCCCAGGCCTCAAGGGGCCTTGCGGCGGATTATCGATCCAGGCTCCAGGAACTAACGCAGGCCAGGTTCAAAGAGACGCCTGTTTACCGGGTGGTCTCGGAGGAAGGCCCTCCGCATGCCCCACGGTTTGAAGTGGAGGTGGCGG
>WFPH01000191.1 GCA_015487645.1 Thermosulfurimonas sp.
GAATCCCCGTATCACCCTAGGTACGGTGACCGGAATCCTCGAAAAACTGCGAAGGCTGGCGGCAGAACTAGGGGAAAGCCCTTGTCCGGGCTGCGGAGAAACGGTGCGCGTCTCCTCCCTCTCGGAGGTCCTGAACCACTTCGAAGAGTTCCCCGAAGGGACCCGTCTCCTCATCACTGCCCCCCTCCGGGAGACCTCTCCCGAAGCCATCTCCTACCTGGTAGGCGAGGGCTTCGGGCGTTTCTACCTCGATGGTCAAATCTACGACCTCACAGAGGAACCCCTTCCTCCCCGGATAAAAAGGGCCGAGGTCGTGGTGGATCGTCTGATAAAGAAGAAAGAGGCCCAATTGCGAAGTCTTGAGGCCCTCCGCCTGGCCGAAAGACTTTCCGGAGGTCCGGTCATCCTACGTCCTCTGGAGGGGGGAGCCCTGATTTTCACTTTGAAGCCCCGCTGCCCTCATTGTCTTACAGAGCTCATAGAGCTTTCCCCCGAACATTTTTCCTTTAACCATCCCCGTGGGGCCTGTGTGACTTGTGATGGGCTTGGAGAGGTGGAAGGAGAGATATGTCCGGAATGCCGAGGGCTCAGATTGAAACCGGATGCCCTCCGGGTAAGACTCTTCGGCCGCCCCCTAAGCGAAATCCTGCGGCTTAGCCTCGAGGAGCTCGGCCGTTTTTTTGAGGAAGCCAGGGTTCCGCGGACCTGCCAGGAATTTCTCAGGGCCTTCCGTGAAGAGCTTTCGGCCCTCCTCTCTACGCTCAAGGCCCTAGGTCTGGGGAAACTCAACCTGCTTTCCCCTTTCCACCGGCTATCCACCGGGGAACGCAAGCGAGTGGAACTCGCGGGGCTTCTCGCCCACCGCCTTTCCGGAACGCTTTTCGTATTCGATGAGCCGGGCCTAGGTCTTTCCCCGGCGGAAAAAGAGAAACTCCTTCTTTTCCTGAGAGATCTCGTTTTTGGGGCCAATACGGTCCTGGTGGTGGAGCACGATCCCCTTTTTGTCCAGAGGGCCGACCTGGTGGTGGAACTCGGCCCTGGAGCAGGCCCGGAGGGCGGGAAGGTGCTTTTTGTGGGGCCTCCGGAGGAGCTCTCCAGGCGTCCAGAGCTTCCCACCGGAGCCGTTCTCTCGGGTAAGAAACGATTAAAAAGAACCTTCCGGCCGAGGGAAGATCGCCTCTCCCTCGAGGATTTTCCAGCCCTCTGGAAAGGAGGGCTCACCGTCATTTGCGGGGTCTCGGGGAGTGGCAAAACCCGTCTCCTTGAAAGACTAGCCGCGTATTTTTCCCGAAAAGGCCTGTCCCATGCTTTTCTCTATGGAGAACTTCCGGGAAAGCTCCGGGGGATGGTGGCTAGTTTTCTGGGAGTCTTCGACGAAATCCGCAATCTTTTTGCCACCACGCCCGAGGCTCGAGCCCTGGGGCTATCTCCGGGGCACTTTAGCCCCTTCTCCCCGGAAGGGCGGTGTCCCTATTGCCGGGGAGAAGGCCGAAGGCTTTTCAGAATCTCCGGGGTCGTAGAAACTGAGATCCTCTGTGAAGAATGCCAGGGTTCCGGCTTAAAACCCGAGGCCTTGAAGGTGAGCTACCGGGGCTTCCGTCTCCCCGAGATCCTGGATCTTTCTATCGAAGAAGCCCTGCGATTTTTTGCCCGCATCCCTAAGATAGCGGACAGACTGCGCAAGGCCTCTGAAAAAGGCCTGGGATACCTCCGTTTGGGGCAGAGCCTTAAGAGTCTTTCCGGGGGAGAAAAGCTCCGCCTGCGTCTCACTCGGGAGCTCCTCCGACGAGGCGGCACAGAATTCTTCCTCCTGGACCTTCCCTCCATGGGGCTCCACCTCTCGGACCTCCAGAGACTTCTCAAGGTTCTGGAAGATCTCCTTCGGGAGGGCAAAACCCTGATCCTGGCCGAAAATCAGCCCCTGCTCGTGTTGCTTGCCGACGAGATCTGGGTCCTTGAGGAGGGTCGCCTGAAGTTTACGGGAAATCCAGAGAAGTTTCTGGGATCCGGACATCCTCTGGCCGGTGAGCTTCGCCCATACGCTTCCCTGGTGGAAATAGCATGAGGATCACCGGCGGTCGGCTTAAAGGGCTGATCCTGGTCTCGCCCAAGGGACGAGGCACCCGCCCCATGACTGAAAAGGTCCGAAAAGCCCTTTTCGATATCCTGGGAGCAAGGGTCTCCGGGGCCCGGGTGCTGGATCTCTTTTCGGGTTCCGGGGCTCTGGGGCTTGAAGCCCTCTCTCGGGGGGATAAAGAGGTAATCTTCGCGGAAGCAGACCCCCGGGTCTGTGAAATCATTCGGCAAAATCTCCGGAAAGCTGGTCTCGAAGATCAGGCGCGGGTTGTGCGGGCCCATCTACCCCGTGACCTGCATCGGCTTCCTCCCGGCCCCTACGACCTCATCTTCATCACCCCCCCTTACGGCCGGGGCTTGGGAGAGCGGACCCTCGAGTCCCTTTCCCCGAACCTCCTTGCGGAAGAGGGCCTCATCGTGGTAGAAGAAACTAAAGGTCAACCCCTGAGCCCCCAAAAGGTGGCTTTCAAGGAATATCGGAGGAAAACTTACGGACAAACGGTGCTCTACTTCTATGGAAAATGAATCAGGCGATAAAAATCGCGGTCTACCCCGGGACCTTCGACCCCGTAACTAACGGCCACCTGGATCTCATTCGAAGAGCCCTGCGGCTCTTCGATCGTCTCATTGTGGCCATCGGGGAGAATCCGGCCAAGAAACCCCTTTTCAGCTTGGAAGAACGACTCGAAATGCTGGAGGAGGCTGTAAGCGAGTGGCCAGAAACGGAAAGGACCCGCCTGGAGATCACCAGTTTTTCAGGGCTGTTGGTGGATTTCTGCCGGGAAAGAGGCGCCCGGGCTATCGTACGGGGCCTTAGAGCGGTCTCGGACTTCGAATACGAGTTCCAGCTGGCCCTCATGAACCGCAAACTCGCCCGGGACATAGATACCGTCTTTCTTATGCCCGGCTTCCGCTGGATCTTCATCAGTTCCACCATCATCAAAGAAGCCGCCCGTTTCGGGGGAAACCTGGAAGGCCTGGTCCCCCCAGGGGTCATCCGGAGGCTCCGTGAAAAGTTCGGCCTGGATTAAGGAGAGGTCCGGATTGCTCCGGCTTCTCCGAATATCCCTGCTACTTTTTCTCCTCTCTGGTGCTCTGGCCGAGCCCCGGGCCGAGACGCGGTACTTCCTTTTCCGGGTTACCTGGGAATTCATTCCGGTGGGCCGGATTGAGCTCTGGCGTAGTGAACAGGAGACCGTGGCCTATGCCCGCACCACCGGCCTTGGGGCCCTGATCTTTCCCTTTCGCTCCCTCTGGCGGACGGTGCTCGATCCGAAGGGATACCCTCGAAAAACCGAAATTGAGATCCTGGAAAGGAACCACCCCAAGAGGAAAATCCTGCGGTTCGAGCCCGAAAAGGGGCTTGTGATCAAGGAAAAAATTACTCCCCGGAAGCACGTACGAGAAACTTTCAGGGTGCGTTATCCCCTTTACGATGAACTAACGGCCTTCTGGGCCACGCTCGCCTTCCCCTGGAAAGGCCCAGGTGACCGCATGGCATTGCCCGTCTTCGCCAGAGGAAAGGTCCACCGGGTGTCCATTGTGGCCAAGAGGCTAAAAGAAATCAAAAGCTTCCGGGGCTGGGAGAGGGCTCTTGAGATAGAAGCCCTTTTGCCTTTTGAAAGCGAACTCATCAAGCGGTCGCGAAATATGAAGCTCTATCTTTCCCCGGAAGGCTGGCCCCTCATCGGAGAGGGTGATATCCCCTTGGGTCACCTCAAGGTCTACCTTGAAAAGGCTTTAGCGGGAGGGGATGCCCCGCCACCACCAGAAGGACTTCTTCACAGCACTCTGAAAGTTCTCGATTGAGGCGTCCCAAGGTGCTCACATAGCGCCGAGTAAGAGGATCCGGAGCCACGGTGGAGAGCCCCACCTCGTTTGAGACCAAAATGAGCCGTCCGGAGAAGGCCTGCACGCTCTCGCGGAGGGCCTTAAGAGTTTCTTCCAGAGGTTGTCCATAATGAAAGAGGTTGCCCAGCCAGACCGTGAGGCAGTCCACCACCGTGGTCTTGCCAGAAGACTCCCGGAGGGCCCGTGGCAGATCTAGAGGTTCCTCCACGGTCAAAAATTCCCGGCCCCGCTCCTGGCGGTGCCGGGTGATCTTTTCGGCCATCTCCGGATCGGTGGCCTCGGCGGTCGCAATGAAAATCCTGGGAGGAGGAGCCGCGAGCGCGAGCTCCAGAGCCAACCGGCTCTTTCCCGAAGCTATCCCTCCTAAAATCAATGTCCGCATCCCGAGGTTGCTTTTACCCCGGATTTAGCTTAAAGAAAACAGTCAAAAAGGTGCGGAGGAGAGGGGTGAAGGAGATTCCCAAGAGCTACGACTTCCGGGAAGTGGAAGGAAAATGGTACCGTTTCTGGGAGGAGAAAGGCTATTTCCGGCCCTCGCTTGATCCTGAGAAACCCAAGTTCTGTATCGTAATCCCTCCGCCAAACGTCACCGGCAGTCTCCACATCGGGCACGCCCTCAACAACACCATTCAGGATATCCTGGCGCGCTACAAGCGCATGGACGGCTACGACACCCTCTGGCTCCCCGGCACGGATCACGCCGGCATCGCCACCCAGAACGTAGTGGAACGGGAACTGGCCAAGGAGGGGCGGACCAGGCACGACCTGGGCCGGGAAGCCTTCCTCGAGCGGGTCTGGCAGTGGAAGGAGCGTTTCGGAAACCGCATCATCGAACAGCTGAAACGTCTGGGGGCCTCCTGCGACTGGTCCAGGTTGCGTTTCACTATGGACGAAGGGCTCTCGCGGGCCGTGCGGGAGGTCTTTGTGCGTCTGTGGGAGGAAGGGCTCATCTATCGGGGAGACTACATCATCAACTGGTGTCCCCGGTGCCACACGGCCCTGGCCGATATCGAAGTAGAACACAAACCCACGGCGGGCAAGCTTTGGTACCTGCGCTATCCCCTGGTGGAAGGCTCGGGCGAGGTGGTAGTGGCCACGACCCGACCCGAAACCATGCTGGGGGACACTGCGGTAGCGGTCAACCCCGAGGATGAACGCTACCGGGATCTCATCGGCCGCAAGGTGAGGTTGCCCCTCATTGGACGAGAAATCCCCATCATTGCGGACAAGAGCGTGGATCCGGAATTCGGGACCGGAGCGGTCAAGGTCACCCCGGCTCACGACTTTGCGGATTTCGAGATGGCCCAGCGCCACGGTCTTCCCCTGGTGAAGATCATGGACGAGAACGGAAGGATGACGGCCGAAGCCGGCCCCTACGCCGGGCTCGACCGCTTTGAGGCCCGTAAAAAAGTCCTGGCCGATCTTGAAGCCCAGGGGTTCCTGGTCAAGACCGAGGATTACGAAGTCATGCTGGGGCACTGCTACCGCTGCGATTGCGTGGTGGAGCCCCTCATCTCCAAGCAGTGGTTCGTCCGGATGAAGCCCCTGGCTCAGCCGGCCATGGCGGCCGTAGAAAACGGTTTCATCCGGCTGGTCCCCGAGAATTGGAACAACCTCTATTTCGACTGGATGCGAAAGATCCGGGACTGGTGCATCTCACGCCAGATCTGGTGGGGTCACCGCATCCCGGCCTGGACCTGTGAGGCCTGCGGGCGGACCTCGGTTTCGCGGGAGGATCTCAAGGCCTGTCCGGAATGCGGCTCGGAGAGGCTTCGTCAGGAGGAAGACGTGCTCGATACCTGGTTCTCCTCGGCCCTCTGGCCCTTTTCCACCCTAGGTTGGCCGGAGAAGACCGAGGATCTACGGAGCTTCTACCCCACCTCGGTCCTGGTGACCAGTTTCGACATTCTTTTCTTCTGGGTGGCCCGCATGATCATGATGGGGCTCCATTTCATGGGGAACATCCCCTTCCGCACAGTTTACATCCACGCTCTAGTGCGCGACGAAAAAGGCCAGAAGATGAGCAAGAGCCGCGGGAACGTCATAGACCCCGTGGTCATGATCGAGAAATACGGAGCGGATGCCCTGCGGTTCACGCTGGCGGCCCTTGCGGCCCAGGGGCGGGACATCAAGCTCTCCGAGAGCCGCATAGAAGGTTACAAACACTTCGTAAACAAGATCTGGAATGCCGCCCGCTTCGTACTGCTCAATCTCGAGGGCTTCGAGCCCTGCGAGCTTAAGGCCGAAGCTCTCCCCCTGGTTTCCCGATGGATCCTCTCACGACTTTCCCGAACCATCGAGAGGGTGCGGAACCGCCTTGAGGCCTACGAGTTCGATCAGGCGGCCCTGGCCATCTACCATTTCTTCTGGCACGAGTTCTGCGACTGGTACATCGAGGCCGCCAAGCTCTACCTCCGGGAAGAAGGCGAAGTCCGCACGCTTGTTCAGAACGTCCTTTACCAGGTGCTTGAGACCTCCCTCCGGCTTCTTCACCCCTTCATGCCCTTTGTGACCGAAGAGCTCTGGCAGGCCCTGCCGCACGAGGGGGAAAGCCTCATGGTGGCCCCCTATCCCCGGCCGGAAGAAGCCCTCCTGGATGAAAAGGCCGAAAGGGAGATGGCCTTCCTGATGGAAGTCATCGTGGCTTTGCGAAACATTCGGGCCGATTACCATATCCATCCCACCCGGGAAATTCCGGCGGTTATCCTCACCGAAAAGACCAGTCTCCAGGCCCTCCTTGAAAGGGAGAAGGCCCTGGTTCAGCTCCTAGCCCGGGCGGGAGAGATTGAAATACGGGAAAGCGGGCGTCCCGAAGGGGCAGCTTCAGTGGTGCTTTCGGAGGCCGAGGTTTTCGTGCCCTTGGAGGGCCTGGTGGACCTAGAGCAGGAGATGGCCCGTTTGAAAAAGGAAAGGGAAAAGGTAGCTAAAGAGATCCAGCGGGTCGAGGCTCGACTACAGAATCCCAACTTCCTGGAAAAGGCCCCGGCCGAGGTGGTGGAGAAAGAAAAGGCCCGGGCCCAGGAACTCGCCGAGCGGCTTAAGAGGATCGAGGAGAATCTGGCGCGCTTTGAGGCTTTGAAGACTTGATTGAGCGTTTAATTCTTGTTGTTTTACTGCTGGTTCTTATAGTTCTGGCCCTTCTGCTCGTCTTTCTTTTCCGGGAACTTGGAAAACTCTCGGAAAGGGTTCGAACCTGGGAAAAGAACTTCCAGGATCTCTATCATCGTTTATCTGCCTTGCCTCCGGTGGAAGAATATGTTAAAGGACTTGTTCAAGAAGTCTCGGCCATCAGTCGTCTTCTCAGCGGTCGGGCTTCTGGCAAAGGGGGGGAGCACATCTTGGGGGAGATTCTTTCGGTCCTGCCTCCCGAAATTCTCCTCCGGGAGGTGGAAATGGGAGCCGGGAAAGTGGAGTTTGCCTTAAAGCTCCGCGATGGTCGCCTGGTCCCTTTTGACAGCAAGTTCGTGGAACCGCACACTCCGGAAAAAGATCTGTCCTCTCGCCTCCTCTCCCGGGCGAGAGAAC
>WFPH01000192.1 GCA_015487645.1 Thermosulfurimonas sp.
TCCAAAAAGGAGGCCGCTCAGGAGGCCGCCCGCCGGGCTCTGGCCGTTCTCAGGAAAGAACTCGGAGAGGAGTATGAGTTATGAAAGAGGAAAAGGGCCAGCCAGAAGATTTCTCTAAAAAAGGGTTCCGTTCCGGATTCGTGGCCATCGTGGGGCTTCCCAACGTGGGAAAATCGACCCTCATGAATCAGCTCTTGGGGACCAAAGTGGCCATCGCCACTCCCAAGCCCCAGACCACCCGTTTTAACATCCGCGGAGTGCTCACCGGCCCCGATTATCAGGTGGTCTTCGTGGACACTCCCGGGATCCACGAGGCCCGGGAACTCTTCAACCGGCTCATGGTGGAGCAGGCGGTGCGGGCCATCGAGGAGGTGGACGGAGTCCTCTGGGTAGTGGATGCCTCCCAGCGCCGTCCTAGGGAGGAAGAAAACATCCTGGAGATCTTACGCCGGTCCGAAAAACCTGCGGTTCTGGCTCTCAACAAGATCGATCTCGTGAAAAAGTCCGAGCTCCTGCCCATGATCGACTATTTCTCACGCCTCTACCCCTTTCGGGCCATCGTGCCGGTTTCGGCCCTGGAGAGAGACGGGCTCCCGGAACTACTGGACGAAATCGTGAGGCTACTTCCCGAAGGGCCACCCTATTATCCTCCGGAGATGGTCACGGATCAGCCTGAGCGGTTGCTGGCGGCCGAAATCATTCGGGAGAAGCTCTTCATGCTTACCCGCCAGGAGATCCCCTATTCTACGGCCGTGGTCGTGGAGGAATTTCGGGAGGAGCCCGAGAAGAACCTGCTTTTCATCCAGGCCACCATCTATGTGGAGAAGGATTCCCAGAAAGGGATCGTGATCGGCAAAGGGGGGCAGATGCTCAAAAAGATCGGCACCCTGGCGCGGGAAGAGCTGGAGTTTCTTTTCGGAAAGAGAGTGTATCTGGATCTCTGGGTAAAGGTCCTTCGTGGCTGGCGCAAGGAGGAAAAACTCCTGCGCCGCCTGGAATTTCCTTATTTCTGAGTGACACTTAGGTTAAACACTGTCTCCTTTAAGAGACACTGCCATCCCAAGTACGTAGACAAAAGAGACCTTTAGTCGGACCAGACCCGCTTTTTTAGGTCCCTTTGAGGTCTGGCATACAATTTGTTATATGGAAAGCAAAAGTTCCGGATAGACGGAGGTGACATGCAGCGATTTCAGCAGACGCTGGCCGCCATAGTTGATCTGGAGGGCGAAGGGGTCTTCTCGGGCCAAAGGGTTAGGGTAGTGCTTGAGCCTGCGGAAACGGATGCTGGTGTGGTTTTCGTTCGAGAGGATCTGCCTGGAGCCCCAAGGATAGCGCTCAGGCCGGAAAACGTTCTGGGGACCGAAGGGGCCACGGTTCTCTCGGACGGGCGGCACAGTATCTACATGGTGGAGCATCTCCTTTCGGCCCTCCACGGGCTGGGGATCGATAACGTAGTGATACGGGTCTGGGGGCCGGAGATTCCGCTCTTTGACGGTTCGGCGGAGATCTTTGTGCGGGAGATCCTGGCCTGCGGACTCAAGCTTCAGCCGGCGGCCAAACGTTTCGTGGAGATCATCCGGAGCTTTGAGGTGCGAAACGGTGTGGGGCGTATCCTTTTTCGCCCGGCCGAGGGACTCACGATCTCGGTAAGGATAGCCTTCCAGCATCCGCTCATCGGGGAACAGGAAATCTCTCTCAGGGTCAATCCCATTTCCTATCAGCGAGAGATCGCTTTTGCCCGGACTTTCGGTTTCAAGGAGGACCTTCTTCGTCGTAAGGAAAAGGGTCTCCTCAAAGGCGGAAGTCTGGCAAACGCCATTGTGCTCGACGAAAAGGGTCTCCTCAATGGTTCTTTACGGGTTCAGGATGAGTTCGTGAGACACAAGGCCCTGGATCTCCTGGGAGATCTTTTTGTCACGGGTTGGGCCCTTAAGGGAGAAGTGCGGGCCGAGCTTTCGGGGCACAAACTTCACATCGAAGCGGTCAAGAACCTCTTGACCGCCCCGGAGGCCGTGAGGTTTTCCGATGGTCTTCCCGCGGTGGCCCTTTTTTTCCTTACCCCGCCCCGAGCGCGAGCCATTAATCCGAGGTGTTGATCTTTCTCCGATCATGGTAAAATAACCACACGACAGGGGTGGAGGGCCAGTCCTCCCTTATCCCGGTCGGAATCTTTAAGGAAAGGAGTTTTTTTATGCGTAGGGCTAAAGTAGGCGATGTGGTTAGTATCTACTGTGTAGGCATGCTGGAGAATGGGGAAATTTTCGAGAAGACCCCAGAGGGCGAACCCTTTTTCTTTGAAGTGGGTTCCCCGGAGATCATCCCCGGGCTTTCGGAGGCCGTGATCGGCATGGCAGAAGGCGAGGAAAAGGAAGTGCTCCTTTCGCCGGACAAGGCCTTCGGGGAAAGGGACGAAAACCTGGTGAGAGAGATCCCCAGGGAAGCCATCTCCTTGGAAACCGAGCCTCAGGTGGGTATGATGCTCAATCTCATCGTGGATACTCCTCAGGGGGAGATGCAGTTTCCGGCTCTGGTCACAGCGGTGGACGAGGAGAGGATCGTGCTGGATCTCAATCCTCCGCTAGCAGGGAAAAACGTCATCTTCCGGATCAAGCTGCTAGGGATTCACGATCGGGAGGCCTTAGACCTCCAGAGCCTTTAAGACCTCTTCCGAAAGGCGGAAACTTTCTTCCGGGCCGGGGAAGCGCCTGGCCCGGGTGTCTTCGGCGTAGGTCCTTATCGCCCGGACAATCTCCTGAGCTATCTCTCCGTAGGTTCGTACGAACCTGGGCCTGAATCTGGGCCAGAGGCCCACTACGTCGTGGAAGACCAGGATCTGGCCATCGGTATGGGGACCGGCCCCGATGCCGATAGTGGGTATGGGGATTCTCTCGGTTATTAAACGCGCGATCTCCGCCGGCACACATTCTAGGATGAGGGCGAATACTCCAGCCTCAACCAGGCTTTCGGCGTCCCGCAGGAGCTTCCGGGCAGACTCCAGATCCCGTCCCTGAACCCGATAGCCTCCCAAGGCCGAAGCCCTCTGGGGGGTGAGCCCTATATGCCCCAGAACGGGAATGCCGGCTCGGACCACCGCGGCCACAATTTCCGCTACTTCCTCGCCTCCCTCGATCTTGACGGCCTGGCAACCTCCTTCCTTTAGAAAACGTCCGGCATTCCGGATGGCCTCTTGCGGACCGGTCTGGTAGGACATGAACGGCATATCGCCTACGATGAGGGCCCGCTCCGAGCCCCGGGCCACGGCTCGGGCGAAGACCACCATTTCCTCCATGGTGATGGGCAGGGTATCCTCATAGCCCAGGATCACCATGGCCGCGGAGTCCCCCACCAGAAGCATCTCTACCCCGGCTTCTTCGGCCAGGCGGGCCGAAATGAAATCATAGGCCGTGAGGGCCACGATAGGTTCCTGGCCTTTTTTGGCCTGGATGTCAGGGACGGTCAGACGAGCCATTTTTAGAATGGTAGCGCATCCCTTCGAGCTTTCAAATAGGTGTAAGCCCTTTCGGTGAGCACCCGGCCTTTTCGGGTACGACGCAGGAGTCCGCAACGGATGAGATAGGGTTCGTAAAGATCCTCCAGGGTCTGGGGATCTTCGCAGAGGGCGGTGGCCAGGGTGGAGAGCCCCACCGGGCCACCGTCAAACTTCTCGAGGATGGTCTCAAGGATGCGTCGGTCAAGCGGGGAAAGTCCTAGAGGGTCGAGGTCCATAAGGGCCAGGGCCTTTTCGGCGATCTTGCGGGTGATTTTGTCTTCTCCGTGGACTTCGGCGAAATCTCTCACCCGTCGCAGCAGCCGGTTGGCAATCCGGGGTGTGCCTCGGGCCCGGGAAGCAATCAGGCGGGCCGCCTCTTCGGTGATCTCAAGGCCCAGGATTTCGGCCGAGCGCTTGACGATGCGGGAGAGGGCTTCTTCGTCGTAGAAGTCCAGCTTGAAGACTATGCCGAAACGATCCCTCAAGGGGGCTGAAAGCAAACCCGGCCGGGTGGTGGCTCCGATCAGGGTGAAACGGGGAAGCTTCAGCCTCACGGCCCGGGCTCCCGGCCCCTTTCCTACCACGAAGTCCAGGGCGAAATCTTCCATGGCCGGGTAAAGGACCTCCTCGCAGGCCTTCGGGAGACGATGGATCTCGTCGATGAAAAGGATATCGCGTTCTTCGAGGGTGGTGAGGATGGCGGCGAGGTCTCCGGGGCGTTCCAGGGCCGCTCCAGAGGTGATCTTAAAGTTTACCTCAAGCTCGTGGGCCACCACCTGAGCCAGGGTGGTCTTCCCCAATCCCGGAAACCCCGTAAGCAACATGTGATCCAGGGCTTCTCCCCGGGCTTTGGCTGCCGAAAGGTAGACTGTAAGCTCCTTTTTGATTTCTTCCTGACCGATGTATTCAGCCAGCGTCCGGGGACGAAGTCGATCCATGTTCCGTATGATTATACTAAGAGACCTCTGAAAGAGTCCACCCTCCCCTATCCCTTCCCGGAGGGAAATGTTATTCAGAGGACACATACCAAAACTGAAAATCTCCGAAAGTTTCGGGAAAGAGGCTAAACCGGAGAGAAACGTTTGAGGGCCTTTTTGAGGAGTTCGTCCAGGTCTTCCTGGCCGGTGAAGACCTCCGCAAGGGTTTCTTCGGCTTCCGTGGCCGAAAAGCCCAGGTTCTTAAGCACGGCCAGGGCCTCCTCATAGACCGCTGAGCGGGATCGACTCTTTTTCTTGAGGGCCAGTTTGCCCCGGAGTTCCACACAGAGCCTTTCGGCCCGGCGCGGACCAATCCCCGGAACCCTGGAGAGGGCCTTGAGATCTTCCGTCTGCACGGCCTTTTCCAGTTCCTCCGGCCGAAAGAAGGCCAGGATGTTAAGGGCCAGCCGCGGCCCCACCCCCGAAAGGGAGGCCAGGAGTTTGAAGGTTTCCCGGGCCTCTTCATCGCCGAAACCAAAGATTTCAGGCACCCCTTCCTGGATCCAGAGACATACCGGAAGACGCAGCTCCTCCCCCGGGGGAGGAAGCGTCTCGGTTAGGGTGAAAGGCACGCTGATCTCGAAGACCAGAGGCCCACTTTCAAGCCAGATCTTTCCCGGAATTTTGCGTTTCAGACGCCCTCGGATCTCGGAAAGCACGCTTGCTCCCTGAAGATATGGGTCAGGGCCACGGCCAGGGCGTCCGTAGCATCTGGAGGAGTATCCCCGTTGAGCCCCAAAGTAGCCCTGACCATGTAGGCCACCTGTTCCTTGGACGCCCGGCCGTTTCCCGTAAGGGCCAGCTTGATGGTGGAGGGATGGTAAGTGAAAAGGGGGAGTTCGGCTTCCGCTGAAAGCAGGAGGACTATCCCCTGGGCCTGGCCCAGAGCGAGGGCCGAGCGGGGGAAACGTTCCGGGATGACCTCCTCAAGGACCATGACTTCAGGCCGCAGTTCTTTGAGAAGCCCTTTTAAACGGTCGTAAAGCTGGCGGAGTCGTTGAGGCAGAGGGATCCGAGTTCCGAGCCTGATGACCCCCCATCGGAGGAGCCGGGGAGGCCGGGCCACTTCTACCAGGCCGTAGCCCGTGACCCGAGAACCGGGATCCACTCCGAGGACTTTCACCTTTCAATTCCCGGAAAGTTTCTCGAGGAGGGCTTCCGGGATGTCGAAGTTGGCATAGACGTGCTGGACATCGTCGTGGTCCTCGAGCATTTCCATGAGGCGCAACATCTGCTGGGCGGTCTTTTCATCCTCAATTTTTACGGTGCTCTTGGGTACCAGGGTAACCTTGGCCGAGGAGGGTTTGAGACCGGCCTTTTCCACTCCGGCCTTTACCTCTTCGAAGTCTTCCGGGGTGGTTATGATCTCGAACTCTCTTTCATAAACCCGTACGTCTTCGGCTCCGGCCTCCAGGGCTACCTCCAGGACCTGATCTTCGGAGAGCCCATTGCGCGGGACTACGATCAACCCCTTTTTCTCAAAGATCCAGGAGACGGCTCCCGGTTCGGCCAGGTTTCCCCCGCATTTACTGAAGATGTGTCTCAACTCAGAGACCGTTCGCCGTCGATTGTCGGTGACGCTTTCGATGAAGACCGCTACTCCCCCGGGGCCGTAGCCTTCGAAGGTAGCCTCTTCGTACTGAGTTCCCTCCTCAAGCCCCAGACCTTTGCGAATGGCCCGTTCGATGTTTTCCTTGGGCATATTGACGGCTTTGGCCGCGGCAATCGCGGCCCTCAGCCTGGGATTGGCCGCCGGATCGCCTCCGCCCAGTCTGGCTGCCACCATGATCTCTCGGGTGATCTTGGTAAAGATACGTCCTCTTTTGGCGTCCTGGGCCGCCTTTTTGCGCTTGATCTGCGCCCAATGGGAATGGCCGGCCATAAGAACCTCCCTCCTTCGCTAAGGCTAATCCATTATAACTCCCATCCCTTCCCTTTCAATCTCAAACTTTTATGGAGAATTTTTGATGTCAGTAAATCTGCTTGATTATTATCCGGAAGCTTGATATAAAAACTTAAATACAAAGTGGAGGAAATTTATGGATAGGGAAAAACTAAGAAAAATTCTGGCTAGTTTAAGTTTTTCCGCGCTTTTAGCCTCTGGAGGCGGATTAGCTCTCCCATCTGGAGGTCTGGGGCAGAGTGGCTGAAGCGGTTGAGGCTCTAGGAAGGGCGGCGGAGCCGCTCAAATGGAAAAGGCTATTTCCCCTGACAGGGAGACCGAAAATGCTACGGAGAATGCCACCGAGAATGCTACTCAGAAACCCGAGACCAAACTCCCTCCTAAGCCCGCGGGCAAAAGCGGTTGAGCTTAATCTCCGGCCCTGGAGGGGCCGAAGTGCTTTTTTACGATCTGAACCCCTCCCTGAAGGTTCAACGGCTTGGGGAGGGCTTTGAACTTTCCTGGGAGAGTCCGCACGAAGGGCGCATCTTCCGCCGGCATGCCACGGTTTACGATCTTCTGGCCCTTAAGATCGTAGCCGAGGGCCCCGATTTACGGGAAATTGCCCGAAAGGAAGGGGTTTCCTTAGCCCTTCTGCAGGGGGTCCTGCGGGCCGCCGCGGCCGAGGGGCTAATTTTTAAGAAACCCTCCCTACTTGAGCGGAATCAAGGTCCCTTCGCCCGAGCCTGGTTCCCCTCTGAGAGCTTCCGTCGGACAGAAGTTTTTACTCTCCAGTGGCATCTTACCCAGCGCTGTGATCTCTCCTGTCGACACTGTTACGACCGAAGTTTCCGCCGTGAAGTTGCCTTGGAAGAGGCCCTATGGATTTTGGATGAATTTTACCGTTTCTGTGAAAGAGTAAGGGCTTATGGCCAGATCTCTTTTTCCGGAGGGAATCCTTTCCTTCATCCCCACTTTTTTGAAATTTACCGCCAGGCTGCCGAGAGGGGATTTACTCTGGCCATTCTAGGGAATCCTGTGCCTCAGTCCTGGCTGGAGAAGTTGCTGGAGATCGAACCTCCGGTCTTTTATCAGGTGAGTTTAGAAGGACTTGAGTCCACTAACGATTACCTTCGGGGCCCGGGACATTTCAGGCGCACGCTCCATTTCCTGAAAACACTTAAAGAATACGGAGTCTCGGCCAGCGTGATGTTAACCCTCCATGCTGAAAATTTAAAAGAAGTGCTTCCGTTAGCTGAAAGACTGGTGGGTTTGGTGGATACTTTCTCTTTCAACCGACTGGCCCTTACAGGGCGGGGAGAGGGGCTCTCTCCGGCCGAAAAAGAGGCCTTTGAAGACTTCGTAGAACGTTATCTCGAGACCGCCGAGGCTTGGCCCCATCTTCATCTTAAGGACAATCTCTTCAATCGGTGGCTTTATCTGAAAGGAGAGGATCTCTGCGGAGGCTGTACGGGGTATGGTTGTGGAGCGGCCTTCAACTTCGTGGCTCTTCTTCCGGATGGAGAGGTACATGCTTGTCGTAAATTTCCTTCCTATTTGGGAAACCTACACCGGAAGTCTCTTTGGGACATCTACTGGTCAGAGATGGCCGAGGTTTATCGCCAGGGCCCTTCGGCGTGTCGAGGATGTCGTCTCTATGCCGTGTGCCGGGGTTGTTTGGCCGTGATCGCCACCCACGGGCTCAATCCTTTTGAGGAACGGGATCCCTTCTGCCCCGGTCCGGTTAGCTAAAAGGTTTCAGGATCGGTCTTCTCAGGACGCGGAGGATGAGATGTCCGGCGAGATCGAAAACCTTTGCGGCCCGATCAAGGAGAGGGCCATCGGCCGTGCAGACCACCTCACCCTTTAGAACCAGATGTTCGGCCTCCTTCACGGCCCGAAACTCTCCCTGGATTCCCAGAGGTTTAAGCAAGGTCCGGCGTAGCCTGGCGGCGAGCTCCCCCGAGCCCGAGACCGGGGCGTCGAGATAGAGGCCAAGGAAGGCCGGAGGATAGGCCCGGAAAAAGCGCCTCAATAATTCTTCGATCACGGGAAGCTCCGGGGCGAGCCGGAGACGGCCTCCGGCCCTTTCGGCATCTCTTATGAAACCATCCCTGGACAGGATCAGAGGACAACCGCGCAGAGCGTGGGCCAGGGTGACCAGGACGTTATATCCGTCCACGGTGACCAGCTTGCCCGTAAGCTCCCGGGCGCGGGTGCGTTTTCGCCGGCGGACAAGGGCTATGTCCCGTGGCACGGTCGCCCGCAGGAGAAGCTCTCGAAGCTTAGCCGTAAGCCGGTAGCGGTCGCCCACCAGTTTGAGGGCCGCCTTTTCCGGATAACCCCGGTCAAGGAGCCAGGCCAGATCTTGGGCCGCCCTTTTTAAAGTTTCCACCTTGTCGAGCCCTCCTTTTGGGGGTATTTAGAAAGTCCATTTTCGGGTAGCCGGAGGCCTCTCATGGAAAGACCCATGACCATGGCGGAGAAGATCCTGGCGGATCGGGCAGGGCTCGCCAGTGTAGAGCCTGGCGAGCTGGTTGAAGTCCCGGTAGATCTCACTCTGGCCAACGATATCACGGCCCCGCTGGCCATCAAAATCTTTGAGGAGACCCGCATTAACCGGGTCTTCGATCCCGAGAGAATCGTGCTGGTCATGGACCATTTTACCCCTAATAAAGATATCAAAAGCGCCGAACAGGTGAGGATGTGTCGGGAGTTCGCCCGCCGTTTCCGCATCCGGAACTACTACGAGGGAGGCGCCTGCGGTATCGAACACGCCCTCCTGCCCGAGCTTGGGCTGGTGGTACCGGGCGACATCGTGATCGGGGCCGACAGCCACACCTGCACCTATGGGGCCCTGGGGGCCTTTGCCACCGGGGTGGGTTCCACGGATCTGGCGGCCACCTGGATCACCGGGCGGACCTGGTTCAAGGTCCCGGAGACCATCAGGTTCGTCTACCGCGGCCGCCTCAAGCCCTGGGTGACCGGGAAGGATCTCATTCTTTATACCATCGGGGACATAGGCGTGGACGGGGCCCTTTACATGGCCATGGAGTTTGCCGGGGAGGTCATCCGGCGGCTCTCCATGGCCGAAAGGTTCACCATGGCCAACATGGCCATTGAGGCCGGAGGCAAGGTGGGCCTTATTGAGCCTGACCGCAAGATCCTCAATTATGTGAGAAGTCGGGCCCGGAGGTCGCCCCGGATATACCGGAGTGATCGGAAGGCCCGTTATCGAGAGGTTCGGGAATACGATTGCTCCAAGATCGAACTCCAGGTAGCCTTTCCGCATTTGCCTTCCAATGTAAAGCCGATCACCGAGATTCCGGAAATCCCCATCGATCAGGTGGTGATAGGCTCCTGCACTAATGGCCGCCTGGAGGATCTGGCCATAGCGGCCAGGATTCTCAAGGGTCGGAAGGTGAACCCCAATGTGAGGGCTATCATCATTCCGGCCACCCCTCGGATCTACCGGGAGGCTTTGCGTCGAGGGTACCTCCGGGTGTTCCTTGAGGCTGGGGCCATCGTGTCCCCGCCTACCTGCGGCCCGTGCCTCGGAGGACACATGGGTATCCTGGCCAAGGGTGAACGGGCGGTGGCTACGACCAACCGGAACTTTGTAGGGCGCATGGGGCATCCGGAAAGCGAGGTCTACCTGGCTGGGCCGGCGGTGGCCGCGGCCTCGGCGGTCCTCGGTCGTATCGGAAGCCCCGAAGAGCTTGGCCTTAAGGAGGAGGCGTAAACATGATGCGCGTGAGGGGGCGAGCCTTTAAGTTTGGAGACAACGTGGACACCGATGTCATTATTCCTGCGCGGTATCTCAATACCACCGATCCCAAAGAACTGGCCAAACACTGTATGGAAGACGCCGATCCAGATTTTGTGAAGAAGGTGCAGCCCGGAGATATCATTGTGGCCGGAAGGAACTTCGGCTGTGGTTCCTCGAGGGAACATGCGCCTGTTGCTATCAAGGCTGCCGGTATCTCCTGCGTGATTGCGGAAAGTTTTGCCCGCATTTTCTACCGCAACGCCTTCAATACCGGTCTTCTTATTCTGGAAAGTCCGGAAGCCAGCCGGGACATAGAGGAGGGTGATGAGCTCGAGGTCGATCCCGAATCCGGCGAGATAAGGAATCTTACCAAGGGTAAGGTCTACAAAGTCAAACCTCTCCCGCCTTTCATGAGAGAACTGCTCAAGGACGGGGGACTTATTCCCCACTTGATTTGTAAGTACCGTAACGCTCGGCTCGAAGACGAGTAGTTGACAGAAAGATCAGCCCTTTTAAAATTTTGGAAAGACGGGCGCGTAGCTCAGTTGGATAGAGCGTTGGCCTCCGGAGCCAGAGGTCGTGGGTTCGAATCCCGCCGCGCCCTCTAACGTTTCCTTTTCTTCTTTTTCTTTCGGGCCCGCTGATCCAGCGAGCAGCTATCCATGGAAGCTCAGGTAGGTATTCCCAGACGGGGAAGGATCACCTGATTGAGA
>WFPH01000193.1 GCA_015487645.1 Thermosulfurimonas sp.
ATTATGTGGTCAAAGTGAAAGGCCACGGAAAGGCCCCGACTGGCAGCCCGGGCTGCGGAGCGCAAACGCTCCTCAAGGGGCGCGGCTCCCCGTTCCTCCTCTTCACTCATGCGGGGACTGTTTACCGACCAGGCAAGAATGAGTCTGGGGCTTTTCGGAAGGCGCTCAAGGAAGTTATCGCTTAGGGCCACCTTGGTCTTAAGCTCAAGTACCGCCGGGGCCTCTATCTCGGTAAAGCGCCGGGAGAGTTCCTCCGCCACCCCGCAGAGGGGCTCAAGGGCGAGGCTATCGGCAAACTCCCCGGTTCCCACCCGGAGGATGTGGCCGGAGTCCCGGGCCTTGCGCAGGGCCTCCTCAAGCTCGGGCCAGCCCTCCTCCCAGAGGTTTCCCCAGAGCTTGAGCCCCGGCCGGTTGAGGTAGGCCTGAAGGATGCAGTAGGAGCAGTCAAGCGGGCACCCCTCCCCGAAATGGAAGATCCGGTAGCCGCAGCAGAGATAATGGGTCGTGCCAGGACAGGGACGGAAGAAGCGCCCGGCATAGCGCAGAATAAAGAGCCTTCGCTTCCCCCAGATGAGAAGCTCGGGCCAGGGCTTAAAAGGAAAGGGATAATCCCCGTAAGAAGGGATGACCTTTACCCGAAGGCCCCGGGCCTCGACCCGCTGCAACACCTCCCGCGCAAGCCGGAAACTAAGGGCTTCCTCCTCGATGAGTATCTCTTCGGGCGGTGTAAGGCTCTCTATCAAGGGTTCTTACGATGTTCCTCCCGGGCCTTCTCCCACCACTCCACGAAAAAGGCCAGAAATATGCCCAGAAAGAGCCCCGAGACCCCGGCCACGGCCAGAATCAGGGCTCGTTTGGGTTTGGTAGGCCTCCGAGGGAGGGCCCCGGAAACCACCAGCTCCGCTCCTGAAATGAGTTCCCGTTGGGCCTTTATAACCTCAAGTTGCTGCTTAAGGTTCAGGATGTACCCCTCCAGATCCAGGGGATTGAACCCTAGGAGACGCAAATTTCCCTTTTGTATCTCTGAAAGGATGTAATTTTTAAGGTTTTCCAGATTGGCCAGCCTTACGGAAATAGTACGTTCCTTTTGATCAAGCGTTTGCTCCCAGATCCGAATCTTTTCTTTTAAATAAGGGTTTTCGTTGATAAAATTTACAATTCCTTGGGCAATTTTGGGAAGAAGAGATCGTGTATGGGTTTCTATCACTACTTTAAGAAGATTATTCGATCTTCTAAGGGTTTGAGGAGAAATTTTTACTATTTGTCGAGCTTCATCTTCTTTAATCTCTAAAGCTCCGGCCAGTTTGACATAATTATGCTCTTCTAAAAGGTTCTCCAAAGAGTGAACCACCTCTTTAGCCTCCTCGGCAGAAAGAAGAGGCATATTGTTGAGAGGCATATTGTTGAGAGGCATATTGTTGAGAGGCATATTGTTGAGAGGCATATTGTTGAGAGGCAACTTGATGAGAACCGTTTGGCGATAAACCGGAGGACTAAGAAAGGCGTAAAGGGCGGCTGCGAACATAAAAATCACCATGGTCGCGGCCACGATCCTCTTCCGCCGCCAGAGAACTATGAAGAGTTCGTAGAGGTCTATCTCGTCCTCGGCATAGAACGGCCCCGCGGCCGGACAGACCGGAACCTCCCGTTTCTCTTCGGCCATGCGAACCTCCCTTAGAGATACTCCTGGGCCAGGATTTCGGCGATCTGGACGGCGTTGGTGGCCGCCCCTTTACGCAGATTGTCAGCCACGATCCAGAGGTTGAGCCCGCACTCCACGGACTCGTCCTCCCGGATGCGGCCCACGAAGACCTCATCGCGCCCGGCGACCTGAATCTGCAGAGGATAGGTTTTGGTCTCTGGATCGTCCAGCACCACCACTCCGGGAAAATCGGAAAGAAGCTCCCGGGCCTTCTCCGGAGTGATCTTGCGCTCGGTCTCAATGTTCACCACCTCGGCGTGCCCGTAAAAGACCGGGACCCGCACGCAGGTGGCCGTAACCCGGATGCTATCATCCTCCATAATCTTTTTGGTCTCGTTTACCATCTTCATTTCCTCGCGGGTGTAGGCGTTATCCAGGAAGACGTCAATGTGGGGCACGCAGTTAAAGGCGATCTGGTGGGCGATGGCTCGAGCCGGCGGCATCTCCTCCCCGGCGCACCAGGCCTTTACCTGGGCCGAAAGCTCGTCTATGGCCTTCTGACCGGCCCCGGAGACCGCCTGATAGGTGGCCACCACGATGCGCTTTATGCGCCCGTAATCGTGGAGGGGCTTTAGCGGAACCACCATCTGGATGGTGGAACAGTTGGGGTTGGCGATGATCCCCTTGTTTTTGTAGCCCGCCACCGCATGGGGATTCACCTCTGGCACCACCAGCGGCACCTCCGGGTCCATCCGCCAGGCGCTGGAATTGTCCACCACCACGGCCCCGTCGGCCGCAAACTTAGGAGCGTATTCCAGGCTCCGGCTTGCCCCGGCAGAAAAGAGTGCAATGTCAATCCCCTTGAAATTCGGGGCCTCGGAGAGGACCTCCACCGGAATCTCTTCCCCGCGAAACTTGAGCTTCATGCCCCGGGATCTCTCCGAGGCGAAAAGCCGGAGGTTCTTCACCGGAAAGTTTCTCTCCTCAAGCACCCGGATCATCATACGC
>WFPH01000194.1 GCA_015487645.1 Thermosulfurimonas sp.
CATTCACCGCCCCGCCCCGGATTTGACGGAGCAGGATGTGAACATCCGGGTGCTCGAGACCGGTATTAAGGTCTTCGACCTTCTCATTCCCTTCCCTCGTGGCGGTAAGATGGGAACCTTTGGCGGTGCGGGTGTGGGCAAAACCGTGGTCATGATGGAGATGATTCACAACATTGCCATGCAGCACGGTGGTATTTCGGTCTTCTGCGGGGTGGGCGAGCGCACCCGTGAAGGGAACGATCTTTACCTGGAGATGAAACACTCCGGCGTTATCGACAAGGCGGCCCTAGTTTATGGACAGATGAACGAGCCTCCGGGAGCCCGGGCTCGGGTGGGGCTTACGGGGGTGACGGTGGCGGAGTATTTCCGGGACGAGGAAGGGCAGGACGTTCTACTCTTTATTGACAACATCTTCCGTTTCACCCAGGCGGGTTCGGAGGTTTCGGCCCTTCTGGGACGGATCCCTTCGGCCGTGGGTTATCAGCCCACCCTGGCCACGGACCTGGGAGCCCTTCAGGAGCGTATTACCTCGACCACCAAGGGGTCTATTACTTCGGTCCAGTGCGTGTACGTGCCGGCTGACGACCTTACTGACCCGGCTCCGGCGACCACCTTCGCGCATCTGGACGGTACGGTGGTGCTCTCCCGGCAGATTGCGGAGCTGGGCATCTATCCCGCGGTGGATCCTCTGGACTCGCAGTCCCGGATCCTTGATCCTAACGTCCTGGGTGAGGAACACTATCAGGTAGCCCGGCAGGTACAGCAGGTGCTTCAGCGGTATAAGGATCTCCAGGACATCATCGCGATTCTCGGTATGGACGAGCTTTCCGAGGAGGACAAGGTCATCGTGGCTCGGGCCCGTCGAATCCAGCGTTTTCTCTCCCAGCCCTTCCATGTGGCCGAGCAGTTTACGGGTACTCCTGGACGTTATGTAAAACTGGAGGATACCATTCGGGGCTTTAAGGAGATTCTTGAGGGTAAGCACGACGATCTGCCCGAGCAGGCCTTCTATATGGTGGGGTCCATTGAAGAAGCGGTAGAGAAGGCCAAACAGATGGCGGCCGGAGGCTAAAATGGCGCGTATCCTTCTGGAGATAGTTACTCCGGACAAGGTAGTCGTTAGCGAAGAGGTCGATATCGTGACTGCTCCGGGCGTGGCCGGAGAGTTTGGAGTCATGGCCGGCCACGCCCCGATGGTGGCCGGGATCAAGATAGGCCCCCTTCATTATCGTGTGGGAGACAAGGAAGAATGGATAGCGGTTAGCGGGGGCTTCTGTGAGGTCACCGGTAAGAAAGTGACCTTCCTGGTGGAGGCCGCGGAGAGAGCTTACGAGATAGATGTAGAGCGGGCTCTGCGGGCCAAGGAAAGGGCGGAGAAACGTCTCCAAGAGGCCCAGGCCAAAGGAGACCGGATCGCGGAAGCGCGAGCCAGGGCGGCCTTACAGAGAGCTCTTACGAGGATTGCCCTTGCGGAAAGGGTCAAGGCTGGACACCCCCGTTAAGCTTTTCCCTTGTAGATTTCTCCTTTTATTCTTATCATTTAGGTATGAGATGGTGGGTCCCCTTTTGGGGGGTGATATTTCTTTTGGCCTTCGTGGTTAAGGGGGTGGCCATGAAGATTTGGTCTCCGGAGATTCCGGATGAGGGACAAATACCCAAGAAATATGTCATGCGGGCGGCCGGCGGAAAGAACCTTTCCCCACCTTTGAAGTGGGAGGGGGTGCCGGCGCAAGCCAAGTCCCTGATCCTGGTTTGTGTGGATACCCATCCCGTGGCCCGCAACTGGATGCACTGGATAGTTATCGATATTCCACCTTCGGTCATGGAGCTGCCGGAGGGGGCTTCGGGGAATAAAATGCCAGCCGGAGCTAAAGAATTGGTGAATTCGTACGGCTTCAAGGGTTATGGAGGACCGCAGCCTCCGCCCGGCACCGGACCGCATCCCTACCATTTCATTCTTTACGCCCTAGACGTGGAAACGGTTACCCTTCCTGAAAGGCCTTCTTTTGCGGAGGTAGAGCGCTACCTCTCGGGTCATATTCTGGAGAAGGCGTCCTTTGTGGGTTACTATGAAAGATAGGGAGGCCCGTGAAATGACCAAAAATGCCAACGCCTCTGAGAGGCGGCACCGGATCGTGGCCCGCAAGCCGGTCACGGTCATGGTACGCGAAAAACTGGTCTGCCCTTACTGCGGAAACGATGAGGAGTTCTACGAGGTGGCGGAAAACGCCTATGTGGTGGTCCATTTTTTGCAAAACGAGGATGGAACCTTTGTTCCGGTGGAAGAAAACATGGAGGTGGCCGGTCTGGTGAAATTCTATTGCGGGAGGTGTCAGGCCGATCTCAGCCATCTCCGTGACAAGTTTTGATGCGCCCCCCGTGGGTCATCACTTCCAACCGGGCCCTTCGGGAGCACTATGAAGCTCTTCAGGCCGGGGATCTGATACTCACCAGAATCAGCCTTAAGCCTGGGGAGGAAGGCCTCCTTTTAGATCTGGCCGAGCGGGGTATTTCGGCTTTTCCCTCTCTTCTCTCGCAGGCCCTTTCACGCTCGAAGACCCTTCAGGCCACGATCCTTAAAGAATTTATGCCTCCGGGCACCAGGGTTATTCGTGACCGTCATGATGTCATTCGGGCCCTTTCGGAATACGCGGAGCTCGGGGTCGGAGAGGTGGTCACCAAGGAAGATCGGGCCAACTGCGGGCTGGGGATCCATCTTTGGAGAAATGTGGAAGAGATCTTTAACCACGCCGGTCGTCCGCCGCTTGAGTTCCCTTTCGTGCTTCAGCCCCGATTCCGGGAGGTCAAGGACATCCGAGTGGTGGTTCTAGGAGATTATCTCGAGGCTTACGAGCGGCGGCATCCTTACAGCTTTAGAAACAACCTCTACTTCGGAGGGCGGAGTCAGCCGTATGAGCTTTCTGAGGAGGAACGGGCCTTCTGTGAGCGGGTGATGGTCCGGGGACGATTCCCTTACGCCCATCTGGATCTGGTTTACACCGAGGCCGGAGGACCTTATCTCATGGAGATCAACCTCCGTGGAGGCCTGAAAGGGGCCCGCTTGAGTCAGGAGGAATACCAACGGCGTCTCTCAGCCCTCACCGAGGCCTTCCTCAAGGCCTGGCTCGAGGAACACCCTGAGGCCCTGAGGATTTAAACCCTGGCGCGGAGAGCGGCAGGGCCAGGAGATAGGATTCACCTTCCTGCGTGAAGGGGTTGCCTTTAGTCACGGTTACTAGCAGTTCGGAACCCACGACTCCTAGCCCCTGGATAGGGCCTTCAAATCTTCCCGAAAGGGGCAGCAATTCGAAGCCCGTAGCGGTGTAACTCAGGATCAGAACTTCGCCCGCATTGTAGGCCGGGATGCCGGGCAGTAGATCGTGATGAGTGCTCTGGTTAGCCACCAGGATAACTTCCTTGCGGCCATCCCGGTTGAGATCCTGAACCAGGAAGTTGACCTCCGCCAGGATGGTTTCGGTATAGGTCTGCCGATAGGGGCCGACCTTGACTTTTACCCCGTAAAGACTCCCTCCCACTTTCCGATTGGATACCCAGAGCTTCTGGGTATACCGATAGACCGCTAGCTTGTGACCCCGATTGATGAAGATGGTCTCAAGGTAACCATCTCCATCGAGGTCGGCGAAGGTTGAACCTATAAGACGGAATCCGGCTGGGACCTTGAGCTCTTCTTTGTAGACCACCTCGCGTCCTTTTCGCCCAAGGATGTAGACCTTGTTTCCGAAAAATTCCTCCGGAGAGAAGGTCTGCCCCAGGAGGGTATCGTTCAGGCCGTCTCCGTTGAAGTCCATGAAAGCCAGAATGAGGTTGAGCCTCTGGATCTCCGGGCGGAGATCCCGGCCATCGAAGTGGAGAAGCTCGCTTTTGAGCCCGGTGTTTTCCTGATAAATGTTGAGGGCGATCCACCCCCTGGGTCCTACGGAGAAGTTGAGGACCTTACCAAAACCCTTGAAGGTATAGCGGGATAGAAGTCCGCCACGATAGCGGGCTACGTAAAGGGCCTTGGGGGTGAGGTAGACCACTTCGGGTTGCCCATCGCCATCGAGATCAGCTATTTCAAGATCGGCCACCACCTGTGGAAGACGGCCCACCCTACGAAACCTTGGGGTCTGAGGCAGGGTGTAGCTAAGGGTGGAGTAAGGATAGCGCGAACGGATAACCTCTGATTGGGGAGAGACCGTTTGAGGGAGAGTCCGTGCAGGAGCGGGCGCGGGGGAAACCGCCTTCTGAGGACTCTGGGGCGCCCTGGTCCCTGCAGCATAGGTAGAAGGCGCCGAGGGGTTAAAAGCGGGTTTGGGCGGTGCGGGCGCTACCAGCCGGGGTAAGGTGTAGACCCGGATGAGATTCAGGGCCGGGGTGTAAAGGCGTATGGCTCCGCTTTCTAGATAGAGTACTAGGTCTATTTTTTCTCGAGCGAGCTCCGCTGGCGAAAGGGCTCCCAGGGATTTCCGGGGTTCATAGAGCAGGCGACTCCGGGAAAAGAGTTTTTCAAGCTCCGGCAGATATTTTTCGGCCAGGGCCTGGTTCTGGGCCACCAGGAGAATTTTGGCGTCTCCGTACCGGATGGCCGGGGTAGGAATGGGGAAATCCCCCAGGCGGGAGATCAGCCGTGCGGTAGCAAAATTTTCCTCCACCTGGATGACTTCGGCCCGGGCCACGGGCTTTTTGAGGTATCCCAGAACTTTCTTGGTTTCCGGGTGGATAACCGGTTGCCCCTTACGGTAAATGGTGAAAAGGTCGCCCAGTTTCACCCCTTGGGCTCGACCTTTGTCCAGGATGAGACGATCTCCGTCAAGCCCGATGACCAGAGCCGAAAGGGGGGAGAGGTCTTCCCGAAGGTCTGGCGGCAGGGCCGCCAGAGCTCCAGCCACCATCAACCACCAACCGAGCCCCAGAGCCAGAATCAATTTTTTCATGACTTCTCCCTTGTCAAAGGCCAAGATTTCATTAGCCTATCTCTAACATGAATGCCTCCAAAGCTCAAATTTACTGGCGGGTGGAAGTGGCGGGCTCGTCTGAGGCCCTAGAGGAAGATCTGCCCATGCTGGCCGAGACCTGGGGCGGTTTCCATTTCGAAGGGACGGGCCCGGAGGTGCGGGCGATTTTTTATCTTTCTTCGGCAGAGCAGGAGGAGACCTTCCGCAGGGATTGCGCCCGGTGTGGTTTGAAGGTGCTTTCGATTTCGGCAGTTCCGGCCGAGGATTGGGCTAAGGCCTGGCAGGAGAATTTTCACCCCCTTAAAGTTTCCGATCGGCTCTGGGTGAGCCCACCCTGGGAAAGGGCCCCTCGCTCGGAAAAAGAGATCGAAATCGTTATCGATCCCGGACAGGCTTTCGGTACCGGTCACCATCCCACCACGGCCCTCATGCTCCTGGCCCTGGATCGTCTGGCTTCCGCCACCCCTCTGGGGGCGGTGCTCGATGTGGGATGTGGCACAGGGATCCTGGCCATTGCAGCCGCCAAGCTTGGGGCGAAAAGAGTGGTGGCTCTGGACATCGATCCCGAGGCCGTGGCCGCGGCCCGCCATAATCTCGAGCTTAACCGGGTCTCGGTGGAGGTATCCCCGCAGAAGGTGGAGACCCTCTCCGGAAGATTCGATCTGGTGATGGCCAATATCTCGGCCTGGGAGCTACGCCGGCTGGCCCAGGCCCTCACGGAAAGGGTGGCCCCCGGTGGAAGGCTTTTCCTGGCCGGATTCCTGGAAAAGGAGATCCCGGAAATGAAAGAAGTTTATGAGGAAAGAGGACTTGAAGTTTTGGAAGAAAGGGTTCGGGAGGAATGGGGGTTCCTTGCCCTGAGGCGTCCTTCCGATTAGTTTTTTTAAAAAATCGTGGAAAGGAGGTCGGTCATGCCCAAGGTGCTCATCGTGGCTTGTGGTTCTTACGCCGAAACTTCCAATTCCTGTGTGGGGGACTGGAAGTGTCTCTCTTCGGCGGCCGAGAAGAAAGGACCCTTTGCGGAGTACCCCGATGAGGTCAAGGTCATGGGGTTCCTCCGGTGCAAGTGTCCGGGCCGTTCTCTAGTGGCCAACATTGCCATGGCCAAAGAAAAGACTGGCTTCGAGGTGGTGCATCTCACCAACTGTCTGGCCAAGGCCAAACCGGCCTGCAAGAACCACGATCTGGACGAATTGGTCAAGATGATCCAGGAGAAGACCGGGGCCAAGGTCGTTCTGGGGACCCACGATCTGGGCTAGATGTTTACCGGTCTGATAGAAGGTTTGGGGATCCTCAGGGAGCGCAGGTCCCGGGGAGGGGGAGTAGTGTTGCGGATCGAGGCCCCCTTCCCCCTGGATGGGACCCGTCTGGGAGATAGTGTGGCGGTGAACGGGGCCTGTCTAACGGTGGTGACGCTGGAGGCGCCCTTTTTCGAGGTGGAGGTTTCCCCGGAGAGCCTGGCTCGGACCACGCTGGGACAGCTCAAGGTGGGGGAGAAGGTTAATCTGGAGCGGGCTCTTAAGGTGGGCGATCGACTGGGAGGGCACCTGGTGACCGGACATGTGGACGGCGTGGGTGAGGTCCTTTCCCGGGAAGAGCGGGGTAATTTTATCTTTTTCCGTATTCGGGCTCCGGAAAGTGTGGCCCGCTATCTGGTGGAGAAGGGTTCGGTGGCTGTGGACGGGGTGAGTCTGACCGTGAACCGGGTGCAGGGAGCGGTTTTTGAACTGGCCATCATCCCCCACACGGCCCGTCTCACCACCATGGGGTTCCGGAAGCCGGGTGATCTCGTGAATCTGGAAGCCGATCTCCTGGCCAAGTACGTGGAAAAATTCCTGAAGCCTTACCAGGAAAGGAGCCTTACGGAAGAGTTCATTCGGGAAAAGGGCTTTTTCTGATAGAACCGTGGATGCGGAACTCTTGAAGCGAGCCCTGGAGGCCATTCTCTTAGCGGCTGGGCGTCCGGTCCGGATAAAGGAGCTCCTAGAAATTTTCCCCGGGACCTCGGAGCCCGAGCTTCAGGCGGTGCTAAAGGATCTGATGGCGACTTATCAAGAGAGGGGTATTCGGATTCGGGAGGTGGCCGGGGGTTATCGGCTGGAGACCGCTCCCGAAGTGGCCGAGTATGTCAGGGCCTATCTTCGTCCCAAACCCCGGCGTCTTTCTCCTGCGGCCCTTGAGACCCTGGCCCTCATAGCGTACCATCAGCCTATTACCAGGGCCGAGATCGAGGCTGCCCGGGGGGTGGATTCCTCCGGTCCCCTGAGACTTCTTCTGGAGAAAGGTTTCATCCGGGTGGTGGGACGCAAGGAGGTCCCCGGAAGACCCATTCTTTACGGGACCACGGATTACTTTCTGGAATTTTTCGGGCTCAAAAGCCTTAAGGATCTACCCCCGATCGAAGAGATTCGAAAACTCTCGGGCCGAGCATGATTCGAGAAGAGGTGATGGAGGAAGCCGAGCTCATCGTGCGCGAGGGCGGAGAGATTCCGGAAGTGGCCTTCTGGAACGCCTGGTTCTATCTCACGGAGGCTCCGCCGGACGGACTGGGGCTTTCTCTGGAGGGCCAGGAGGAGGCTTTGCTCCGCGAGGCCGTGGTTCGACGATATCTTCTTATTATAGAGCGGGATCTTACTCCGGCTAATATAGGGAAATCTTTTTACCGGGGACCGGGCCGGGCTCGGATCAACTGGCAAAGGCTCAGAAGATTCCTCGAAGGATGGGCTAAGCCTCTGGAGAGGTACCGCCAGAAGGTCCTGGCTCTTCTGGAAGCCTTCTTGAAGGGCCTTCCAGAGACGCACCCTTTACGCGAGGAGGCCCTGAAATTTCGTGAAGAACTGTGGGAGGAAAGCCATGCGTGAAGCCGTCCTTCTTTATGTGACCGCCGGGAGCCTAAAAGAGGCCGAGGCTCTGGGTAAGGCCCTTTTGGAAAAGAGGCTTTGTGCCTGCGTGAACATTTTTCCGGAAATGCGATCCTTTTACTGGTGGGAAGGTCAGATAGAGGGGGCCAAAGAAGTGGTTCTCGTGGTTAAAACCACCAGGGCTCTTGCGGAGAAGGCCCGGGAGGAGATCGTGAAGCGCCATTCCTACTCTTGCCCCTGCGTGCTTGAGATCCCGGTATCTGGTGGGCATAAGCCCTTTTTGGAATGGCTTTTCCGGGAGACGGCTTAGACCCTTATGAAAGTACCCTTTTCCGCGGCCGAAAGGGCTCTGTCCATGACGAGATTGAGATGGTCGGCTCCTAGAATATTGGTTCCTCCCACTAAATAGCGTATAGCCAAAGAGTGTCCTTTGAGACGACAAGGGAAAGTCTTATTTTTTAAAAGCTCTATCAGTTTTTGGGCTTGAGAGAACTTTTGCCCCACACAGATTACGGCAAAGGTCCTTTCGGAGGGCCGAGAGAGGAAATCCCGAGGGGAGAAGAGGCCTTGCAGGAAATGGGCGCAGGCTCGGATAATCTTGTCGGTAAACGCTTCGTATTTTTTCTCGTCGGGTAAAAGAATATAAAATACTAGGAGAAGATAATCTTCAGTATAGATATGGGGTTTTACGGCATAGTCAAAAATCCTTTGGAGTCCTCTTAAGTTCCAGAAGTTGGTGAGAGGATCTTTGAGTAGTTCCTCTTTCAAGAAGGAAATTTCTTTTTCCAGTTTTTCTATTCTTTTATGTAATTGGTGTAAGATAGCTATTTCTTCGGCTCGCAAAGAAAGAGTGAATCGAGATGGGGATTCCTTGCGGATTCTTTTTAGGGCCCCACCTAAAAACTGACTAGCTTCTTCGAAAATTTTTAGGATTTCCGGTTCGTCTTCTTTTATCTCTCCTTGCTTTCTGGTGAAAACCTGAGAATAGAGTGAAGGATAAGGGACTTTGCCTTCTCTCTGGATAGAGATAAAACTTTCCCAAGCCGTGGCTAGAGCCTTTTTCTCCTGTTTCAATAATTTTTCAAAAAGTGTAGCGTCCAACTTTTGTAAAACCTCGATTTAGAGGTTTTAGAAC
>WFPH01000195.1 GCA_015487645.1 Thermosulfurimonas sp.
ACCAGGGCCAGCCCCGGCCAGGAGGAAAGCAGAAGGTGGTGTAACGGCGTATAAGGCAGCATGAGCCCTACCAGGTTGATCCCAGGAGCCACGGCCTCCGCCAGGGGGAAGGGCTGCTTTTTTCGACATAGAACGATGGGGGCCCTCCTGGAAAGCAGAGCCTCGGCCTCCGCAGCCGAGATCTCAGCTAGCCGGCGGGCGGCCTTGAGATCCCGGACCATTACGGCCAAGGGTTTCGTAGGCCGCCGTTTCCGCTCACGTAGGAGCCGCACCGCACCTTCGTTTTCAGCGTCACAGACCAGGTGAAAACCACCAAGCCCCTTCACCGCCCAAATGGCCCCTTCCCTCAGGGTTTGCACTACAAAGTTCCACAGATCTTCCGCCGCCACCCTCTCACCCCGGCGGTCGCGAATCCAAAGCTTCGGACCACAGACCGGACAGGCATTCGGCTCGGCATGGAAACGCCTTGAACCGGGATCACGATACTCCCGGAGGCAATCAGGACACATGACGAATTCGCGCATAGAGGTCTTTTCCCGGTCGTAAGGCAGATCCTCGATGACCGTATAGCGAGGGCCACAATCCGTGCAGTTGGTGAAGGGATATCGGAACCGACGATCACCGGGGTCAAAAATTTCGGAAAGACAGGCCTGACAGGTAGCCACATCCGGAGGCACGTAAGTGGCCGGACGCCCCGTCCGGCTCTCTAGAATATGAAACCCATCGGTAAACCTTCGGGAAAGGCCACTGATTGAGACCCGCGTAATGCGAGCCAGGGGAGGTTTTTCCCGGCGAAGGTGATCCAAAAAAGCCGAAAGGTTCTCCTCTGTGCCGGAGACTAAAAGCTCAACCCCTTCTGGAACGTTCCGGGCTTCTCCAGAGAGCTTATATCTCTGAGCCAGACGAGCCAGAAAGGGGCGGAAACCCACTCCCTGGACCCTGCCCGCCACCAGTATGCGCAAGCTTTTCATGGAAGGGAATGCAGAAAATCCAGCCAGGCCGGCAGGCCTTCTCCGGTTTTTACCGAAAGGGGAAAGACTCTGAGGGTAGGATTGATCCGGTGCGCTAGCCCGATCAACCTTTCCAGATTGAAATCCACATAAGGGAGGAGATCGATCTTGGTGATGACCAGGGCCTGGGCCCGACGAAAGGCCTGGGGATACTTTTCGGGCTTATCCTCTCCTTCGGTTACGGAAAGGACCACCACGGTGAGGTCCTCCCCCAAATTGAAATCTGCCGGACAAAGGAGGTTTCCTACGTTTTCGATAAAAAGGAGATCCGGTCGGTGGGCTTCCAGATCATGAAAGGCCTGATGAACCATCCGGGCATCCAGATGGCAGACTCCACCCGTAGTCACGGCGGCCACCGGAATACCAAGGGCCGCCAGCCTTTCTGCGTCTCGGCGGGTCTCAGGGTCCCCTTCAATCACGGCCACCCGCTTACCGCGAAGGTCCTTTACCGTGGCTTCAATGAGGCTGGTTTTCCCCGCGCCCGGAGAACCCACCAGATTGATGGCCTTTACCCCCAGCCGCTCGAACCAGGCCCGGTTTCGTTGGGCCAGACGCTCGTTAGCGGAGAGAAGACCCTCCGCGATCTCTACCCGGAGGGTCTTCTCTCCACATCCGCAACTTTCACACACTTTAGACCTCCAATTCTACTTCCCGAAGAGTCAATTCCTCTCCTGAAAGGACGATTTTTTCAAGACTTCTACAGCCTGGACATTCGGCAAGATAATCGCCGGAAAAAGATTGTCCACAGTTTCCACACTGAAACCGAGCCGGCACAAGAGAGAGTTCCATTTCCGTCTCTCGCAGATCTTCCAGACTTTCCCGCAGGACCTCATAGGCCAGACGGAAGGCCTCTGGATCCACTCCGGAAAGTTCGCCGATCTCTACCTTAAACCTCACAATGCGCCGCCCTCCCTCACGACGCTTGAGCTCCAGAAGATTTTCCGCCAGAGAAGAGACCAGGGAGGCCTCATGCATAACCGGAAGCCTCCTCCATCACCTCCCTGAGGATTTTCCAGGTCTCCCGGGCCTCCTCGGGTTGTATCTTCTGAAGAGCAAAACCCACGTGCACGATAACCCAATCCCCGGGAGAAAGCTCGCTTTCAGGCAAAAGATGCAGATAAACCGGCATCTCCACCCCTTCGGCCTCGGCCGTCCCCAAGGGATAGCAAATCTCTTTCAGTCTCATGGGCACGCCTACACACATTCTGCACGCCTCCTCAGGGGAATATTCGCCTCCCAAAGCTCCCTTTCAAGCCAGGAGAGGGCCTCAGGAAGGACTTTTTGGAGCGCAGAGGAGAGCTTTATCCCGGGCGAAATATCTTCCGGCACAGCCGCCAGAATCTTTAGTTTCCGGGGGACAACCCCGGCAAACTCCGCAAACTTCAAGGCTTCGATCAGACTGACCTCATGGGGAGAATGGGGTTTTACCGCCTCAAACCGGGCCAACTCTCCGTCCTCAAAGACCCTGAGGGTGCCAGGCGGGGCCTCCTCCGCCACTACATCTACCATCAAAGCCAGCTCTTTGCCCCGCAGGTAGTCAAGAAGCCTAAACCCCAGGCAACCGCCGTCGACTACCTCTACTTCTGGCGGGATAATATACCGCTTCTCGAATTCCCGAATCACATGTACCCCGAAGCCCTCATCCCCAAGAAGAAGGTTCCCTACCCCCAGGATAAGGGCCCGGGGAACCATATTAGTCTTCCTTAACATCCGCCGGCATGAACTTCGACCCCGAAAAGGCTCCCGAAATGATGGCTTCCGGGGCCTTAAAGTCATTCCAGATGGCGATATAAAGATGCACTATCACGAAGAAGATGAAACACCAATGGAGAATGTAATGAATGAAACGGGCCATCTGAACCGATCCAAATAGAGCCACTCCCATCTTGCTGATCCAGGAGACATCCGGATAGAGCATATAAAGTCCGGTAAGAGACATCACGATCGCCGCCAGGAACAGCAAGAAGTAAATGGTTCCGGCCAGCACGGTGTGTCCCATGCGCCATTCGTGATCGTCGGTGAGGTAGAGGTAGAACTTCAAAGACTGCCAGAGGGAACGCAGGTTGCGCCGGTTGATGGGCAGAAAATCCGTGAAGCGTTCGTAACGGTTCCCGAAGAAAAGCAGATAAAGTCTTACCGCCACCGCGGCCATGAAAACATAGGCGGCCGCAAAGTGGTAATACCTCAGAGTGGCCATTAAATACTGCGGCTTAAACTCCGCCCACTTGGTAGTGATAGGAGGATAGTGGATGTAGATACCGGTCAGGAGAAGGACCGCACAGGAGAGGGCAAAAGACCAGTGAAAAACCCGCAAAGCCCAACTCCAGACAAAGACCCGCCGATAAAGAATTTCTTTGCCTTTTTTAGTCATGGCCATCCCCCTTACAGGGCCTTAACTTTTACAATTTCTCGCCTTTCAGGATCCAAGACATGGACCGCACAAGCGATACAGGGATCAAACGAATGAATGGTACGCAGGACCTCAAGGGGCTTTTCCGGAACCGCTACCGGATTACCGATAAGACTGGCCTCATAAGGCCCGCGTTTTCCTAGCTGACAACGGGGGCTCACATTCCAAGTCGAGGGCACCACCGCCTGGTAGTTCTTGATCTTCCCGTTTTCAATGACCACCCAGTGGGAAAGAGTCCCTCGCGGAGCCTCATGAAAGCCAAAGCCCATGATCTCTCCTTTGGGAAAGGTGGGTGGTTTGCGATAGGGATAAACTTCAAGATTTCCCCGCCCAATATTCTCGATCAGAAGATCCAGATGTTTCAGGGCCAGATCCGCCAGCACGGCCGCTCGAATGGCCCGAGCCACCTGGCGCCCCATGGTGGAATGGAATTCATCAATGGTAATGCGTTTCCCGGAGAGGGCCGAAATCCGCTTTAAAGCCTCATCCGTCCAGCGTTTGATGGCCTCATGCCCCAGGGCGTACCCCACCAAGACCTGAGCCAGGGGGCCTACCTGCATGGGCTCCCCGGTAAAACGGGGGGCCTTAGCCCAGGAATATTTGCCTTTTTCCTGAAAACCGGTGTATTTGGGAACGGTCTCCTCCTGCCAGGGATGGCGCGTCCAGTCTCCATCGTACCAGGAATGCGTTATACTCTCAGCCACGTTATCCCTGAAATAAGCGTCATTGAAACTCTTTATAGGCTTCACGGAGCGGAGATCACCTTTAAAGATCGTTCCTCCCGGGAGATCAAACGCCGTTCCGCTGGTATCAAGCGGAAGATCCGGTACCGCCAAGTAATTGGTCACCCCGGCTCCGATCTTGAACCACTCCGGATAAAGAGCCGCGAGCGCCACGGCATCCACAAAATAGACTTTCTGGACGAAATCCCGAACCTGAAGCAGCAGCTCCCGGGCCCAGGAAAGCCTTTCCATGTTCAAGGTGGCTTCGTTTTCCGGGTTAATGGCCAGGGCCACTCCCCCCACGATAACCGTCTGGATGTGTGGAGTTTTGGCCCCAAAGATGGCCACTACCTGGTTGGCCTTGTACTGGTAATCCAGAGCCTCCAGGTAATGAGCCACCGCGAGAAGATTGACTTCCGGGGGCAACTTCATGGCCGGATGTCCCCAGTAACCTGTACTGAACGGTCCAAGCTGACCGCTGGCCACAAACTTTTCGAGTTTCTTTTTGACCTCTTTGAATAGAGTAACACTGTTTCCGGGCCAGTCAGAAAGGCTTTGCGCCAGTTGAGCGGTTTTTTGGGGATCGGCCTTAAGTGCTGAGACCACATCTACCCAATCGAGAGCCGAAAGATGATAGAAATGCACCACATGGTCGTGCAGAGCGTGGGCACACAGGATGATATTCCTCACATACTGGGCATTGAGGGGGATTTCCATGTTGAGAGCGTTTTCCACCGCCCTCACCGAAGCGATGGCGTGCACAGTGGTACAGACCCCACAGAATCGCTGGGTAAAAGCCCAGGCATCCCGCGGATCTCGCCCCTTGAGAATAACCTCAATACCCCGCCACATCTGGGCCGAGGCCCAAGCCTCCCGCACCTGACCTCCATCTACTTCGACGTCTATACGCAGATGCCCCTCAATACGGGTTATGGGATCGATGGTGATCTTCTTTCTGGCCATGGCTTAGCCCCCTTTATTCTTCAGAAGATTTCTGCCCGGAGACGCTCTTTACGGCCTTCTTGATGACTCCCGCGGCTGCATGGGCCGCCACTACCGCGGCCGCCGCCCCCACCGCCACCTTACCCACCTTCTCGGCTTCGGCCCGGATACCGCCTCCGGCCGGGATATAGATCTTGGGCAGATGCTCATAGAAAGGACTCATACGGTCCCAAAAATTGGGCTCGGTGCACCCCATGCAGGGATGTCCTGAACCCACCGGCCAGGCTCCCACATCACAGAACCGAACCACGGAACAGTTGGAGTAAGTAACCGGCCCTTTACATCCCACTTTGTAAAGACAGTAGCCCTTCTGATGGGCCGGATCCCCGAAGGATTCCACAAAACGGCCCTCATCGAAATGAGGACGACGTTCGCAATGGTCGTGGATGCGCCGACCGTAAGCAAACTTGGGCCGGGAAAGCTCGTCCAGTTCCGGAGGGTGTCCGAAGGTCAGGATGTAAAGGACCGTAGAGAGAAAATTGTAGGGATTAGGAGGACAGCCCGGGATGTTAATAACCGGACGGTGGATCACCTGACTGACCCCAACCGCTCCTGTGGGATTAGGGGCCGCTGCCTGAACTCCCCCA
This sequence comes from Thermosulfurimonas sp., assembly GCA_015487645.1. Taxonomy (GTDB): domain Bacteria; phylum Desulfobacterota; class Thermodesulfobacteria; order Thermodesulfobacteriales; family Thermodesulfobacteriaceae; genus Thermosulfurimonas_A. Next base: position 5,732 of record WFPH01000195.1, read on the forward strand.
AAGGAAGCACAGGTTCCGATGGCAATCACGGCCCCGGCCTTCTCCCCCACTTCTCGCATAATCTCCAGAGCGGTCCGCCCTCCGATCTGACAATAAATTCCCCCATCTTTCGTAGAAATTCCTCCCTCAACCACACAGATATAACGACCTTCGTATTTCTTGAGGGCCGCCTTCAAGGCCTCTTCCGCCTGAGCCCCCGCTCCGGCCATGAGGGTCTCATGGTATTCCAGGGAAATAAGTTCCAGAATCAGACGGGCCAGCGGAGGATGAGAGGAACGTAAAAGACTTTCGGTACACCCCGTGCACTCCATAAAATGCAACCAGATCACCGGCGGCCTCTCCGAAGACTTGACAGCGGCCGCTACCTTTTCCACCATCTCCACCGGAAGCCCCATGGTGGCCGTAGCTATAGTGCAAATCTTCAAAAAATCCCTTCGGGAAAGCCCTCCTATCCTGAGAGACGGTATCCTGGACATGGCCCCCTCCTCATGTTTTTAACACCAAGATGATAGCTTTTGGGCGGGAGGAAGTCAATCTTGATTAATCCAAGAAAGTCACTTTTTAGTCCTATTTAAAAGAATGAATAACAATTAACATTTTTTTTTATTGAAAGTCTAAAAATATTAAACAAACAATCTCATTTTGGCAGTCTTAAGAATTTGACCTTTGGAAGTCACCAGGATGTGAAGCATACAGGGGATACAGGGATCATAAGCTCTTATAATCTTTTCGGACTGTTTCAAAGTCTCTTCGGAAATTTTCTTTGATTTTTTGAAAAAGTCTTCTAAGTCCTCGATCAAAGCGCGATAATTTTGGGCGGTGGGGGTAATGATTTGCACTTTAGCTAGCCGACCCCGATCATCTATTTCATAGTGGTGAATAAGAAGCCCCCGCGGAGCCTCCACCAAACCTATCCCTTCTCTATGGACGGGCCCTGAAATCCCAGAAACGGAGGGCCTGAACTCCTCCAGGTTCGCCACGGTTTCTCTCAATTTTTCAGCCGCCAGAACCAATTCATAGACCCGTAGAACATGCATTCCCCATGGAGTCATCCCCTTTGACTGTTTTAAACATTCCAGAGTCTTCTCGTAGAGGACCTGTAGACCGGGAATACCCGGGGATGGCCACAGAGAAAAACGAGCCCAGGGCCCTACGAGATAGGTGTATTTACCCTTCAAGGTGGTAACTTTAAGACCCGGCCACCGAGACTCGGTTTCTTCTATGACCTCACGGTAGTCTTCGGCCGAAAAGTTCTTTCCTCGCAGGGTTCCGCTTAGCTGCCCCTCAACGAAATCCGGGCTCAAAGCCAGTAAAGCTCTTTTTTTCTTGAAACCTGGGGCGTTGTCGGAGATGGAAGCCTCCCAAAAGAGTCTTTGCCAGGCTTCTCCCAGACGCCTGACTCCCCTGTGAACCCTCAAAGAAGCCGTTTTAAGCTCCGCCACTTCTTCCGCGCTGAGGGCCTTACTCCAGCCGCCCGGAAGCCCCCCTCCTCCGTGAAGTCTTCGACCGGCGACGATCTCCAGGATCTCCTTGAGGGCTTTGCGGATCTCCAGAAAATCTCTCCAGAGTCCCAGATCTCTCAACACCCGGAAGGCATCCTGGGAGAGGACCGGCGAAACAGAGTCCGGAGTAGCGAACAGGGAGAGGACCGTGAGATGATCCCGAATGAACCCGGAAAGAAAAAAGATCTGGCGAATCTTCTGGACTTCCGGGGCAGGTGTCCGGTCAAAGATCCGATCCAGGGCCTTTAAGGAGGCCAGATAGTGCGCTTCCGCACAAATCCCGCAGATCCGGCTGGCTAAAAAGGGCATCTCCTCCACCGGTCGTCCCACACAGAAACGCTCAAAGCCCCGAAAGAGGTCGCTTTTCAAGCGAAGATCCCGAAACCGCCCCCGATCATCCAGGACGATCTCAAGAGAGGCCTCGCCTTCGATCCGACTTAAGGGCTTAAGCTGAATCTTTTTCATCTTCCAAATTCTTTCTCAAACGCACCAGAGGACTTTGAGCCAGAAAGAACCGGAAGAGCGTTCCCACCGGGTCTACTAAGTTCTCCAAGAACTCATCCGCTTTGGCCGGCAAAACTCCAGAGGCCAGGGCCGAAAGCAACCTTTCTCCGGCCTGCCTGTCAAGGGGGCCGTAACATCCCCAGCAGGGGTAACCGGCTTTCAGGCAGGCGGCCTCGCAACCCGACTTGGTTACAGGCCCGGCACAGATCACCCCCAGAGAAAGGAAACAGTCCCCCTGCGAAAAATCTTCCCCCCAGAATCTGACCAGCTGATTGATTCTGAAGGGCCTTCGGAGGCGCGGGCACTCGTCACAAACCGGCCGCGGAGACGTCTCCTCCAGTGATTTTTCCTCCCATAGAGCTTCCAGAGAAGCCTTTAAGGTCTTCGGCTCCGGGGGGCACCCCGGGACGGCAACTTCACAGGAGACGATCTCCGTCACCGGCCGAGGGCCTTCCTCCTCCTTCTCCCAGAGGAGACCGGGAATCCCCCCGTAGAGGGCGCAGGAGCCCACTGCTACCAGTTTGCGAGCCCTCTCTCGAAGGCTCAGCACCAATCTTTCCTGATCCTTTGTCCTGATCGCTCCGCAAACAAAAGCTACTTCCAGACTTCCCCTGGGGAGATGGGAAAGGATCTCCTCCCGATTTTCACAAACTTCCGGCCAGAAAACGATCTCAAGGTCATTCCAGAAGGCTTCCGGAAGATCCTCCAGGAAGAAGATCAGGTCACAGCCCGCACAGGAAAGGGCATTATAAAGGGCTAGCCTCACCGGTCAACTCCTTCCAGAATTGCCATATTGCCTGATAAAGTCTCTCCCCCTCGCCAGATCCCACCCAGACCGCCCGAATCCGATCAGGCGGAAGCCCTAAGGCCTCGAGAAGTCTGCGGTAAGCCCTTAACCGGATGGCGGCTCGGGTGTTCCCTTCGCGATAATGACACTGCCCCTTGGGACAACCTCCCACCAGAACACCCGAGGCCCCTTCGTAAAGAGCCTGAGTAATAAGCGAAAGTTCTACCGCTCCGCTACAGTTGACTCTCAGAGGCATAAAACCATCGGGGAGTCTCAGACGCTTATGGGCCATATTCTCCAGAGCCTTGGCCGCACACCATTCGCAGAGGAAACCAATCAATCTAGGTCTCATCCCAAAACCGCCCGCAGTTGGGATTCTCTGAGGCCGCAATCCTCAAGAGAAAGAGCCCCGGAAGGGCAGGCACTCACACAAAGACCACAGGCCTGACAGAGTTCGGGAAGAACCTTTAGCCCTTCAGCCGCAGGGACCAGGGCCTGAAAAGGACAGACCTCTACGCAGAGATAACATTTCCCACACGAAGATGCCTGCCATTCCAGCTGGGGGTAGCCTACCAGGATCTCAGACCGGGAAAGAAAGTTGGCCGCTTCTAGAGCCGCGGCTTCCGCAGAAGCTACGGTCTCCGAAAGGTCTTTGGGACCGGAACAGGCCCCGGCTAGCCAAATACCTTTGCGAACCGTTTCAGCCGGATCAACCTTGTTTTCCCTGGGTTCAAAAAAGCCCGCTTCCCCCGGACATAACCCCAAAAGAGCGGCCAGTTCCCTGGCTCCCAGTTCCGGAACAAACCCAGGCACAAGGACCACTAAGTCCACCGGAAGTTTGATTTTCCTCATTATAAGAGTATCTTCCGCCAGAACCAGAAGACGACCTTCATCTTCGGGAGACCAAGGGACCTCTGAAACCTCGGCCACGCGTCCCCGAACAAACTTGATATCCCTGGCCCGAGCCCGCTGATAGAGCCCCTCTCCTTCGGAGCCCTTCAGGCGGAGATCCTGGTAAAAGTGGTAAATTTCGGCCCGAGGGAAAAGCTCTTTCAGCCTGAGAGAGGCTTTCAGGGCCAGTCCACAACAGATCTCGGAACAATAGGGCAGGTGCCTCCGGTCGCGACTGCCGGCGCAGTGGACGAAAGCTACTCTCTCGAGAGGCTTCGGGAGGGATTCAGAAAGCATAGTCCCGGAAGAAAAGGCCTTTTCGAGATCGAAAAGGGTTATCACCTCTGGAAGACGGCCGTAGCCGTAATAATGAACTTTTTCTACCGGATAGGGGCGAAAACCGGTGGCCACAATTATCCCTCCTACCCGAAGAGTCCGTCGGCTCCAGGTGTCCTCGAAGTAAATGGCTCCCCTGGGGCAGACCTTTTCGCATCTTCGACAGCTCTGTCCTTTAAATCTCAAGCAACGGAAGGGATTTATCACGGGAACTCTCGGAACCGGATGCGGCACCGGCCAATTTATGGCTGGAGGATCCACCGGACAGGCCGAGAGGCAGCGAGCACAACCATGACACTCCTCTATCCGCACGTATCGAGGCTGGCATTCTACCTCCACCTCAAAGTCTCCAGGATGGCCGGAAATCCCTACCAGGCGGGCCCGGGTAAGGATTTCCACTCTTTCGGCTCGGAGCAGAGAAGAAAGTTTGGGCGAAAAGACACAGGAAGCACACTCCAATCGGGGATAGAGACGGTCCAGGTGAAGGGCTTTACCTCCCAGGAAGGGCTCTCGTTCAAGCAAATAGACCTTGAGACCGACTTCCGAGGCTTTGAGAGCCGCGGTGATACCGGCCGCCCCTCCCCCTATAATGAGAAGGGTCGGTCTGGGTTTCACGGCCCTGGTCGGGAAACTCTGGATCTGTTTCAAGGCGGCCAGACCGGCCCGCAGGAGCCTTATGGCCTTCTCGGTGGGATTCCTAAGGGCGGTCCAGGCCGCCTCCTCTCGAATAGGCGCCAGCTGAAGGCGACCGATCCCCTGCTCCCTGAGAAGCCTGCGGAAGGTCTCTCCATGAAGATCGGGAGCGCAGGCCCCTACGAGAACCCCCTTTGCCCCGCGAGCCTTTCGAGAGAAGAAGGCTTGCCCCTCCGGGGAACACAGAAAGGGATGTCGAAAGATCTCGATTTCTCTTTCTCCGAGTTCTCGGGTGACACGGGGAAGATCTACAACTTCACCAATGTTTCCTCCGCACTCACAGAGAAAGATTTTCCACTTTTTCATATCAGTCCATCCTCAAGGCCGAGAACAGCCGGCGGAAGACCCAGCTTGAGCCCCAGGAGTTGGGGCACATAAAGGACCCGGGGGCCATCTCCAGGCCCGTAGATCTCCAAGTTCAATTTGCAAACCGGGCAACAAACCCCCAAAAATTCCGCCCCTGATCGCTTGCCCCCGTAAACCAGTCGCCCACAGAGATCTTTGATAACCGGGGAATCCGTCCTGGGA
>WFPH01000196.1 GCA_015487645.1 Thermosulfurimonas sp.
TTCCAGAGACGGGCAAGGCGGGATAGGGCGCTTCGTAGCTCCTCCCTGGCGTTGGTTAGCCGGACCTCGGTCTCCGAGGCCACGATCTCGGCCCGGATCTTTTCCGTCTCAGGGATCTTGCCCGCCAAAAACTTGGCCTCGGTAACCTTAAGCAGCTTTTGGGAAAGACCAACTAGTTCCTCGTAGAGCTTGACTTTGCGCTGGGCATAGAGGGCTTCTGCAAAGGCCCTGGCCGTCTCTCGAAAGAGTTTGAGACGGACTTCCTCGAAGGCGGCCCGCAGGACCTCACGGTTCGCGAGCAAGGCCTCGCGTCGTTTTTGACGTTTACCGAAAAGAGGCAGGGTCTGGGCGAGTTCGAGGGTGGTCTCGGAGGAACGGACCCCTCCGAACTCTCCAGAACCAAAGACATCCTCCAGGGAAAAGGTAATTTCCGGATTCTCAAGTCGGGCAGCCTGCGCAGCCCGGAGGGCTACGGCCCTCTCACGTTCGACAAACGTTCGAAGCAAAGGATGTTTTTCAAAAACCAGGTTCAGGGCCCTTTCAAAAGAGAGGGCTTCTTGTCCAGCCCATGCCGGAAACGCGAGGATCGTAAAAATCAAAATGAGTATTATTGTAGATATACTAATCTTCTTTTTCATGTAAGACCTCCGACCTTAAGGGTTCGATTTCGGAAGATTAACTTCGGAAGGCGCGGTCGGAGGAAGCTAAAAGAGGAGCTTTACGTAAAGGAGAGGATCAATCTTTTCCTTGGCTTGGGGGAAAACGGGTTTTTCCGCAACGGGAAAAAGGAAGAGAGTTCTATCTCGAAATCGGGGAGCTTCTGGAAGGATCGGCAGGGGCTGAGGGAGCCGCCCCGTGGATTCGGAGAGGGCGGTGTTTTCCTCTATCTGCCGACAGGTGGCGGGACATTGACAGCCAGTAAAGTGGTTTTCGAGTTTTACGACCTTCCCCGGAGAAAAACAGTAGACCGGCCCCCCTCCTACCCATATGGCGGCGAGCAATAGCCCTAAGAGATAGACCTTTAAATGGACTCGCATGGTTAAGATATTAACCGGGGGCCCGGGAGGCGTCAAGCAGGGCTAGGCCAGGGCAACCCCTTCGGTTTCCCCTTCCCGCCATTCTATTTCCACCTCCAGGGCGTATTTGGTTTTGCCGGGTTTGGTCTTGGTTTCGGCTTTGATCTCCAGAACAAGATTTTTCGGGAGGTTGAGTCTTATCTCCCTTTCGCCCTGCAGGAAGGTTACCGTTCCGGAAGCTATGCGGTCCGCCAGCTCCCGGAGAAAGGCCGCCACCTCGCTTCGGGACTTCGGTTCCTCGCTTTTGAAAATCATATTTTTTTCACCCATATTGGAGCCCTCCGTCCCGTGATTTCGAAACTATAAGTATGAGACTTCTGAAAAAGTCCACCCTCCCCCTGTGGGGGAGGATTTGGGAGGGGGAAATTTAAGGGTTTTTCTTCCCCTCCCCTATCCCCTCCCGGAGGGAGGGGAATGTTATTCAGAGGTCTCAGTATCATTAATCCTCAAGCGTGGAGGTGTCGCCTTCGGGGAGGCCAAGTTCCCGGGCCCTGAGCAGCCGGCGCATGATCTTTCCGCTTCTCGTCTTAGGAAGTTTGTCCACAAAGGCCACCTCCGAGGGGGTGGCAATGGGCCCGAGCTCCTTGCGGACGTGCTGGATGATGCTCTTGCGTAGGCCCTCGGTGGGTTCCTTGCCGGCCCTAAGGACCACAAAGACTTTTATGCGTTCGCCTTTGATTTCATCCGGAAGGCCGATGGCCGCAGCCTCGGCCACTGCCGGGTGGGAGACCAGGGCGCTTTCGAGATCTGCGGTGCCAATCCGGTGCCCGGCGACGTTAAGGACGTCGTCCGCCCGGCCGAGAACCGCGAAGTAACCCTCCTCGTCGCAGACCGCTATGTCCCCGGTCTTATAGCAGCCGGGAATCTCGTTCCAGTACTGCTCGTAACGCTCGGGGTCGTTGTAGACCGTGCGCATCATGTAAGGTAAAGGCTGGCGCAGGACCAAGTAGCCTCCCTGCCCGGCAGGGAGGGGCCGCCCGTTCTCATCTACTACGTCCGCTACCACGCCGGGAAGAGGTTTTCCCGCAAAGCCGGGCTTGTAGGGAATAGTGGGGATGGTGCCGAGCACCGGCCCAGCCACCTCAGTCTGCCAGAAGTTGTCGATGCAGTAGCCCTGGTTCTCAAGGATGACTTCCTGGGCGAAGTTCCAGGCCTCAGGATTAAGCGGCTCACCGGCACAGGCGAGAATCCGGAGGGTGGAGCGGTCGTATTTCTTGATGTGTTCCTCACCGAAGCGCATAAACATCCTCAAGGCCGTAGGGGCGGTGAACATCACCGAGACCCCGTATTTCTGAACCATCTCCCAAACCACGCCGGGATGTGGATGATCCGGGGCGCCCTCGCGGATGAGCACTGTGGCCCCGGCGCAGAGAGGGCCATAGACAATGAAGGAGTGGCCCACGATCCAACCGATGTCTGAAGTGGACCAGTAAACGTCCTTATCCTTGATGTCGAAGAAGGCCTTGGTGAGATAGTAGGTGCCCACCATGTAGCCTCCGTGGACATGCACTACGCCCTTGGGTTTGCCAGTGGTCCCGGAGGTGTAAAGGATGAAGAGCGGGTCCTCGGCGTCCATGATTTCTGGAGGGCAGTGGTGGGAATGGGCCCGCAGGAGTTCCCAAAAGTCCACTTCCCATTCTTCAAGTTCGATAGGAGGCTGCGTCCGCCGGTGGACAATGACCTTTTCTACGAAATCGAGCCCGTCAAGGGCCTCATCTACCACGGCTTTTAAGCGCACTACTTTTCCGCGGCGATAGGTCACGTCCGAGCAGATGACCACCTTGGCCTGGCAGTCCTCGACGCGGGAGCGAAGCGCCCCAGCTCCCATGCCGGCATAAACCACGGAATGGATGGCTCCGATCCGGGAGCAGGCCAGCATGGCGATCATGCCCTCGATGGTAAGGGGCATGTAGATCACCACCCGGTCGCCGCGTTTGACCCCGAGCGATTTCAGGCCGTTTGCGAACTGGTTGACCCGGTCGCGAAGCTGCCCATAGGTGCCCACCTGCTCCTCGCCTTCCTCGGAAAGCCAGATCACGGCCACTTTGTTGCGGCGCCAGGAGTCGGCGTGGCGATCCAGGGCGTTGAGGGTAATATTAGTTTTGCCGCCGATGAACCAGCGGTGATAGGGGAGGTCAATCTCGCGAACTTTCTGCCAGGGCTCTACCCAGATGAGTTCGTTGGCGATTTGTCCCCAGAAACCTTCTGGATCTCGGATGGAATAAGCGTAGACGGATTCGTAGTCTTTCAGGAAGGCCTCCTCGACTACACGGCGAGGTGGGAAATGTTTTCGATCGGTTTTGAGGAGATGTTCGATCTTGGTTTCGTAGCCGTGAGAATTGCTCATTCGAGCCCTCCTTGGTGGTAGTTACTCGGGCCATAATAGCTAATTTCCGGGCGTTTCGTCAATTCTGCACTTAGGAACAGCTTGGCTGGCGTGCATTTACTTGCTGAGCATTTGGGAGACTACTTCCGTGAGGCCCTCGATAACCATCTGGACCGCGACCACCGAGAGAATAAGCCCCATAAGACGGGTCATGACCCCGATCCAGTAAGGTCTAAGGCGCCTCGTTAGGGTCTCTCCGTATACGAAACAGAAATAGGTAGCCACGCATACCAGCCCGAAGATCCCGATGACCGTAAGGATTTTTAGAATATCGGTCTGGCGTCCCACTAGAGCGAGGGCCGTGGTAATGGTTCCGGGGCCGGCCAGAATAGGGGTGGCTAAGGGGGTTACGGCGATGTCCTCCGGATATTCTTCCTCTTCTTCCTCCGTGGGATGGTGCTGGTGAGACCGTTTGGCCCTTACCAGGTGGTAAGCAATCATGAAAAGGAGGATACCACCCGCGATGCGGAAGGCCGGAAGGGTGATCCCGAAAAGCCGAAAAATAAAGTTTCCTCCGAGGGTGAAGAGGGTCACGATGAAAAAGGCCCAGAGGGTGGCTGTGCGAGCTATCTTGATCTTCTCTTCCTCCGGGAAACCCTCTACCAGGGAGAGGAAGATGGGGGTGTTGCCAATAGGGTTCATGATGGCCAAGAAGCTTACAGCCGCCTGCAGGACAAAGACCAAAAATAAATGATCCTTCCACATGGCGTAAGATATTTTAAGTCTCCGGGCTCGACTTGAGAAGCCGTAGAAAACATGGTAATGAGGCTCAAATTCCGGTGAAGGAGCCCGCCTCATGGAAAGAAAGATCAAAAAGATCCTGGTAGCCAATCGAGGAGTGCCTGCGGTCAGGGTCATGCAGACCTGCCGGGATCTCAAGATTCCGACGGTGGCGGTTTACAGTACACCCGACCGTCTGAGTCTCCACGTCTTCATGGCGGATGAGGCCGTGCACATCGGGGAAGGCCCTCCGCTTAAATCTTATCTCAATATGGATCGCATCCTGGAAGCGGCGCTCTCCACCGGGGCGGACGCCATCCATCCGGGGTGGGGGTTTCTGGCAGAGAATGCGGAGTTTGCCCGCCGGGTGATCGAGGCCGGGTTGGTCTGGATTGGCCCTAATCCCGAGATCATCGCCCTCATGGGGGACAAGAAGGCAGCCAAAGAGATCGCCAAACGGGCGAACGTGCCTACTATCCCTGGGATTGAGGCTCCCCAGAGCCCGGAAGAGGTCCTGGCCTGGATGGAAAGGGACCGGATCGATTTTCCCATCATGCTGAAGGCCGCCCTGGGCGGAGGCGGAAAAGGCATGGTCAAGGTGGAGAATGCGGAGGAGCTCCCGCAGAAGTTCTCCCACGCCCAGTCCGAGGCCTACAAGGCCTTTGGCGATGCCAGCCTTATCGCGGAAAAGTATATCGAACGGGGCCGTCACATCGAGGTTCAGATCGTAGGCGATAAGCACGGCCACATCGTGCATCTCTTCGAACGCGAGTGCACCATTCAGCGTCGCAACCAGAAGATCATTGAGGAGACCCCGGCGCCCTCGCTGGATGACGATCTGCGCCAGGAGATCTGTTTCACGGCCGTGCGACTCATGCGGGAGATCGGTTACGACTCGGCCGGCACGGTGGAATTCTTGCTGGATGCGGCCACCCGGAAGTTTTATTTTCTCGAGGTCAACACCCGGCTCCAGGTGGAACACGGGGTTACCGAGCTGGCTACCGGGCTTGATATCGTGGATCTCATGATCCAGATCGCCGAAGGCCGTCCTCTCCCCTTCCATCAGAAGGACATCCAGAGCAACCGCTGGGCCATCGAGTGCCGGCTTACGGCTGAGGATCCCAAGACTTTCGCCCCCTCTTTCGGAACCATCACGCGGCTACAGATTCCAGACGGCCCTAATATCCGAATCTCCAGCGGAGTTTACGAGGGGGCCGAGATTCCTCCCTATTACGACTCCATGTTCATGCTCATTATGAGCGCCGGTGCCGATCGGGATCAGGCTATCCGGGTTATGGACCGGGCCCTTTCCCGGGGCCTCAGGGTGGAAGGTGTAAAGACTATCGCTCCCCTTCTCATAAGTATTATACGACACCCGAAGTTCCGGGCCGGGGAGTTTTCCACCCGTTTCATCGAGGATCATCTGGAAGAACTGATCTCGGCCTTCAAGGAGACCGATCCCGACGAGGAAGTCCTCAAGATTGCCCGGTACGTGGCCGAGATCTCGGCCCTCGGGCCCCAAAGCTGGATGTAAGGAGGGACCCATGGATCTCATTCGCATAAAACCCGGCATGGAACCGGCCGAAATCGTAAGGCTTCTCAGGGAAAGTGACCGCATTTTCTTTACTTCCACTTCCCTCCGGGATGCCGGACAATCCGATTACAAGAACAGACACCGCCTGATTGACCTCAAGACCCTCTGTCCCATCTATAACGAGATGGGCCTTTTCAGCGTGGAGTGTCACGGCGGGGCCCGCTGGCATGTGGGGATCATGAACCGCAGGGAGAGCCCCTTCGAGGAGCTGCGCACCTACCGCCGTCTCATGCCTAATGTCATGCTCCAGACCCTCATCCGGGAGACCAATCTCTGGGGCTATCGGCCCTATCCCCGGAACGTCATCGAGTACGTGGTCTCGCGGGTGGACATCGATCTCTGGCGATGTTTCTCCTTCCTGAACGACATCCGGAACATGCGCACGGTGGCCGAAGTGGTCATGAAGCGGGACAAACTCTTCGAGCCCGCCATCTCCTTTACCGATGCCGACTGGGCGGACAATGCCTACTATCTCCGGGTGGTGGACGAGATCGTGGCCCTCTGCGGAGGCACGGACGAGATCATCCTCTGCATCAAGGACATGGCCGGGGTGGGCAGCCCCGAACGCATTCGCAGTCTGGTCTCGGCCATCAAGGACAAGTATCCCGAGCTCGTGATCCACTATCACCGCCATGCCACCGACGGCTTGGCCCTTCCGGCTTACAAAGCGGCGGTTGAGGCCGGGGTGAAGATCATAGACGTGGAGGAGGATTCGCTCTGTCGGTTTTACGGCCAGCCCCCTATGCTTTCGGCCTACGCCTATCTCACCGAGGCGGGCTTCAAGGTAAACCTCAACCCGCGCCTTGCGGAGCTTGCGGTCCAGAAGGTGCGGGAGTGGATCAATTACTACGATTGGGCGGAGTCTCCCTTTAAGGGCTTCGACTACATGGTGGTGAAACACCGCATGCCCGGCGGGGCCTTCCCCTCCTCCTTCGAGCAGGCGGAAAAAAACGGTTTTCTCCACCTCATGCCCTACATCCTGGAGCTCATGTCCTATTACAACCGCATCGTGAAGTATTTCGACGTTACGCCCGGCTCCCAGATCACTTGGGTGACCTGTTCCGGGATCGTGAACCGTTACGCCAAGGAACACGGTGAGGCCGGGGTACGGCATATCCTGGATCTCCTGCGGCGGTTTGTGGAGGAAAAGAACTGTGATTTCGAGGCCATGAGCGAGGAGGAACAGGCCGAGCTCCTTGAGCTTTTCAAGACCGCCCCCGGGGACTTCAAGAATCTCATCCTGGGTAAATACGGGCGTCTGCCCGCGGGCTGGCCGGACGAGTGGGTTTACCGTAGCGCCTTCGGAGATCAGTGGCAGGAAAAGCTAGCCGAGCGCACGGAGGAAAGTCCGTTAGAGACCGTGCCGGAAGAGGATCTCGAACGGGCCCGGGAAGAACTGGCCCAGAAGCTGGGCCGCGAGCCTACTGAGGAGGAGTTCATCATCTATCTCATGCATCCCAAGGACGCTCTGGCCTTCTTCGAGTTCTTCGAGAAGTACGGCGAGGCCTCCTACGTATTACCCTCGCCGGTCTTTCGCTATGGCCTGCGCAAACCCGGGGACAAGGTGGAATTCACCTTCCAGGGCAAGCCCTACACCATCGAGCTGGTCTCGATAGGGGCCGAGCACGACGGTGTCATACATGTGGTGGTGAAGATCAACAATAAGACCCGGGTCTTTGAAGTAGCTACTCCGCGCGTGAAGAAAAAAGAGGTGCGCATGGCCAAGGGCCCGAACGAGATTGGCTCCCCCATCAAGGGGAATGTCTGGCGCTTAGGAAACCCCAAGCGGGGCGAGCTCAAGGTGGGTGACATTTATCACAAGGGCGAGGAGATTGCCAATCTCGAGGCCATGAAGATGGAGACCCCGGTCTATGCGCCTTTCGACTGCGTGGTCGAGGAAATTTGCGTCAAGGTGAACGAAAGCGTGGTGGAGGGACAGTTACTCTTCGTGGTGAAGCCCCTGGAGGAGTATACCCCCAAGGAGCCCCCGGCCAACTTAGGGGAGAATTAGTAAATTTCCCGGAGGAGGTCGGAAATCATGGCCCGGGCGACCTTCTCCGGGGCCACCTCATAGGTCCCGCTTTCTATCTGCCGTCGCAGGGCCTCTACTTTTTCCTCGCGCACCTCGGGGATCTCCCGGGCCCTGGCCCGGGCCTCTTCCACCATTTGCCTGCTGCGAAGCTCCACCCGATCGCCGCTTTCGGCGGCCTGGCCTCTCTCCGGGGTGTTCCCTCGTATCCTTTCAGGTTTTCCACTTTTGCCGGACCTTTCCACCCCCTGGGCCGGGGTCTGTAAATAGGGAAGAACGTCTTTGATTTTCATGGCCTATTCTCCTTTGTAAAATTGGCTCTCGGCTAGTTTCTTTCGCGCCTCTTCCGAGATGCTTACCCGATCTTCCACTGCCTCGGCCTCCTTCTTCTTGAGAAGGGGGCCTCTGACTCCCTTTCTTTCATATATTTTAATGACTTCCTTAAGATCCGGAAAGCTTATGGTCATGGCACCCTTGCACCCATAATCCTTCTATTATTAAATATCGGCAGAGTCCTCAAAAACTTTAACTCCATGGCTGAGTTCTGGAGAATTCTAAACCTGGCTCTTTCTTCCCCCCTTTACTTCCATACCAGAATGTTTAACCCTTTTAAAGGGGCCTTCCCGGAATCAAAGAAGGCGGAGCCGCGTTATGAAGGGGTGCCGCCGGAATTCAGCCTCTGGGGTAAAAGTCCCGGTTTTTACTACCGATACTTTGCGGAGCCGGAACGATTTTATCGGGGCCTGATCGTAGATCGGCGTCTTTGAAGGAGGGAGAGTCATGCGAGAGCTGGCCCAATTTGAGGACCCGGTAAAAAGGCAGCCCCTGAAACTAGCCATCTTCGAGATCGACGAAGTAGCGGTGCCTCCTTTTCAGCGGGACATATCGGAAGGACTCAAGAAACATTTGGAACTGGCTATAGAGAAACTGGGTTTCATTACCCCCATTATCGTATGTCCCCACAACGGGCGATACTATGTGGTGGATGGGCAACATCGTTTGGAGGCCCTCCGGGATCTGGGGGCCCGTGAAGTTCTGGCGGTCGTGGCGCCGGAGGAGCTTTATCTCAACATTCTTGAGTTCAATACCGAGAAACCTCCCAACGTGAAGGAAAAATCCAAGCAAGCCTATCGTCTCTTTCAGGAGTTTTTGCAGGAATCTCCGGAGACCATTGAGGCCGATCTGTTCACTTACTTTAAGGAGCCCCAGTTTATTACCATTGGCTTCGTGCTGGAGGAATTGGAGCCCAGATTTCCGGCCAGCTTCTACGAGAGCTTGCTGGCGAAGATCGACCGTTTCCTTGAGGAACCCCTTTCGGAGGCCGCCGAAGAGCGACGCCGTCGCGCTCAGGCCCTGGTAGAGCTAAACCAGGAGGTCAACGCCAAGTACGCTGAGCTCGGCTGGACCAACGCTCTTCTCAAAGGGGAGATCGTGCGTAAGGCCGTCCAGCGGGCCTACGGGGTACGGGTGCGCACCATAGAGGACGAGTTCTACGAGGCTCTTGAGAGGGTGAAGGAGGCCTGTCGAAATCTCGGCCCCGAGGATTTCGGTGGAATGGAATGAGTCCGGATTTTACGCCCGTTCTGAGACCGCTTGACCTCATTCCCTTTGAGTGGCAGGGCCGGCCCTCTCTGATTCTTCGTGATCCCCTGGGATACACCCAGGATTTCCTGGTGATCCCCCAGCCGCTGGCGCCCCTCCTGGCTCTCATGGATGGGCGGCATAATCTCAGGGATCTTCAGGTGGCGGCTACCCGGAGCCTGGGGCGCCTGGTCATGCTGGAGGAGATCGTCTCGCTGGTGGAAAAGCTGGAGTCTTACGGTTTTTTGGAAGGGGAGACCTTCCGGAAACGCAAGGAGACGGTGGAGGCCGAGTGGCGCGCGGCCCGGGTAAGACCTCCGGCCTGCGCCGGGCGCTCCTATCCGGCGGACCGTCAGTCCCTTGAGGAATTTCTGGCCAGGATCCTTTCGGAGGAGGTTCCTTCTCCGGAAGGGAAGCCCCGGGTGCTTATCGCACCGCACCTGGATCTCGGTTCAGGAGCCCGGGGGTTTGCGGCGGCCTATCGGGCCCTTGAGCTTCCAAAAGGGGCCAGAGTGCTGCTCTTCGGCACAGGTCACCAACTGGCTCACCCCGTGTCCCTTCTAACCAAAGACTTTGAGACCCCACTGGGGACAGTTTCGGTGGATCGAGTCTTTCTTGAGGCCCTTGAGTCCCGGATCTCAAACTGTTTCCCGGATGACTTCGCCCACCGCAACGAACACTCCCTGGAATTTCAGATCCTTTTTCTCCGGTATCGCTTTTCCGATTTTCAGGTGATCCCCGTGCTTTTCGGGGCCATGGAGAGGTATCTGGCCGAAGGCCGGGACCCCTTTGAGGCCGAGCCCCTTTATCGGGAATGGCTGGCGGCTCTGAGGGACCTCTGGGATGAAAAGACCTACCTGGTCCTCGGAATTGATTTTGCCCATCTCGGTCTCCGCTATGGTGATCCTAGGCCGGCAGGTGAGACCGAAGGCCGACGGGCCATAGCTCAGGATCGCCTTCTGCTCGAAGCCCTCTTTTCCGGCAACTACGACCGGTTTCTAGAGGAAGCTCGCCGAAGTCTCCCCTTTAAGGTTTGCGGGTTGAGTTGTCTTCTTTTCACGGCCAAACTGTTTGAAGGGCAAAACCTTCGGGGGCAAATCTATTACCAGGAGGCGGTGCCCTTTGGCCCGGGCTCTCTGGTATCTATTGCGGCCGCGGGGCTTTCGTTCTGATGCGTCTCGATCGATGGCTGGCTGAAGCCGGTTTCGGTTCCCGTAAGGAAGTTAAAAGACTCATTCTCCGGGGACACGTCACCATTGACGGTCGTCGGGTGAGGGATCCGGCCTACAAAGTTCGGCCTGGAGAGCAGGTGGCGGTGGACGCCGAACCGGTGGAACCACCGACCCTCAAACGGTATTTTCGGTTTTACAAACCCAGGGGTTATGTAACCTCCACCCGCGATCCTCTTCCTACGGTCATGGAGTTTTTTCGGGAGATTCCGCGTCACGAAAGACTCTTTCCCGTGGGGCGCCTCGACCGAGACGCCGAAGGGCTTATTCTGGTTACTGACGACGGCGAACTGGCCCACCGCCTGCTTCATCCCAAGTATCGTGTCCCCCGGATTTATCTGGTGACGGTGGAGGGAGAGTTCCGGGAGGATGGGCTGACCAGTTTCCGGAAAGGCTTCGATCTCGGGAGACGCAAGACGCTTCCGGCCGAAGCCCGTATCTTGGAGAAAGGGGAGGGGACCACCCTGCTTGAGGTCACCCTTTTCGAGGGACAACCTCATCAGATAAAGCGCATGTTTGGGATCCTGGGCTACCGGGTAGTGGCTCTTAAACGTATCCGTTACGGTTCCCTGGAGCTAGGGGATCTGCGCCCCGGTGAATTTCGGGCCCTCACGCGGGAAGAGCTTTCGGCCCTGCGTAAGTGGGTTGGAGTTTGAAAGAGGTTACCAGCGCAGGAGCACAGCGGCCCAGGTGAAGCCTCCGCCGAACGAGACCATGAGGATCAGATCTCCCGGAGAGATTCGGCCTTCCTCCAGGGCTTCGTCGAGAGCGATGGGGATGCTGGCCGCGGACGTGTTGCCATACTTATGAATATTGATGAAGACCCTTTCCGGGGGAAGTTCAAGACGTTCCCGCAGGTACTCGATGATACGGATGTTGGCCTGGTGAGGGATGAGAAGAGCGATCTCGCGGGGATCCACCTGATTGCTCTCAAGGGCCTCCAGCGCCACGGCTTCCATGGCTCGCACGGCCTGTTTGAAGACCTCTCGGCCCTGCATGCGGATATAGTAATCCTCCTTGGGAATACGGGGATCACAGGGGGGATAGAGGGAACCGCAGCCCTTAAGGGTTAGGAGATGCCAGAGAGAACCGTCAGCATGAAGGTGGGTGGAAAGCACTCCTCTTTTACCGTCCGGGGATCCGGTGACCACTACGGCTCCAGCCCCGTCTCCGAAAAGGACGCAGGTGGTCCGATCTTCCCAATTTGTTTTGTGGGAAAGGACCTCGCTTCCGATCACTAAAATCTTGCGCTTGGGATCCTCGCGCACGAATTTGTCGGCAATGGAGAGGGCGTAAAGGAACCCGGAACAGGTGGCCGAAAGGTCGAAGGCCCCGGCCTGAACCGCCCCCAGGGCCTGTTGCACCAGGATGGCCACGGAGGGCATAAGATAATCCGGAGTGAGGGTGGCCACGATGATGAGATCGAGCTCTTCGGGCGCAACGCCGGCCCTCTCTAAAGCCTTCCTGGCCGCGGTGATGGCCAGCTTGCTGTTGGACTCCCCCTCGGCCACGATCCGGCGTTCCTTTATACCCGTGCGCTGAGTGATCCATTCGTCTGAGGTCTCTACCATCTCTTCGAGATCTTGATTGGTGAGAACCCGTGAAGGGAGCGCCCGCCCGGTACCTAGGATGAAAGCTCCGGCTTTTCTCATGATATGGCCTGAAGATCAGGGGAGGATTTTTTACGGTCTAAGGCCTGGCGTAACTTTTCTACCAGGTTGAGCTCCACGAAGCGTTTGGCGGTGAAAAGAGCGTTCCGAATCGCCCGGGCATCCGACCGTCCGTGGCCGATGATGACCACCCCGTTGACGCCAAGAAGCGGAGCTCCACCGTATTCCCGCCAATCGGTTCGCCGCCGAAATCTGGTCAGCGCCCGGCGGGCTAGACTGAATCCCAGCATAGCCAGAGGATCGCGCCGGACCTCCCGTTTGAGCATCTCACCGAGGGCTTCGGCCACCCCTTCGGAGACCTTGAGACAGATATTTCCCACAAACCCGTCACATACGATGACTTCCGCTTCGCCGGAGTAAATGTGGCGCCCTTCCACGTTGCCCACATAGTTCAGAGGACTTTCCGAAAGCAAAACATGGGCCCTTTTTACGAGGAAGTTCCCTTTGCCGCCTTCTTCCCCGATAGAAAGGAGACCGATGCGGGGACGCTCCAGGCCCAGAACTTTTTCGGCAAAAAGGGCCCCCATGATGGCAAATTGTAAAAGATGGTTGGGTTTGCAGTCCACATTGGCTCCGGCGTCGATCAGAACCGCCGGTCTTTTTAGGGTCGGAAGGACGGTCGCAATGGCCGGCCTGGAGACTCCGGGGAGTCTTCCCAGAGTGAAAAGGGCGCAAGCGTAAGTCACGCCGGAATTTCCGGCGCTGACCACCGCCTGCGCCTGCCCCTTCTTTACCAGTTCAAAGGCCCTCCGGATAGAGGAACGGGGTTTCTTCCTCAGGGCCTCGCTTGGAGCCTCGTCCATTTCAACCCATTCCGGGGCCGCAACTTTCTCTACCCTCCGGTGATCGGGAAAAGCCGAAAGGGCCTCCTCCGTGCCCACCAGGTAGAGAAAAAGATCCTCGGAGGTTTTTAAGGCTTGCCGGGCTCCCTCAAGGATTTCCCGGGGGGCATGATCGCCCCCCATGACATCCAGAGCGATGGTGATCACCGCTTAGATTTCCTCGGAGGGCAGGAACTCCTTTCCTCGATAGGTACCACAACTTGGACAAACTCGGTGCGGCAATTTGGGAGCTTTGCATCGGGGGCACACCGAGACACACGGCGCAGTAAGGTGTTTATGAGCCCTGCGCATCCCTCTTCGCGAACGGGAAGTCTTTCTTTTGGGAACCGCCATTTCTTGCACCTCCTAGCCGGATTGATTTTTCTCCTGCAAAAGTTGTTTCAAGACCGCAAAAGGGCTGTCCCGGCGGATTTCGCATCCGCAAGGACCTTCGTTCAGGTTTTTTCCACAACGGGGAC
>WFPH01000197.1 GCA_015487645.1 Thermosulfurimonas sp.
CTCCGTATTTCTGGAGCTTGGCCCGGAGGGTGTTGCGGTTTATGCCGAGGAGACGGGCGGCCTGGACTTGGTTTCCTCCGGTCTCGGAGAGGGCCCGGAGGATGAGTTCTTTTTCCACCGTAGAGATGATCCGCTCGTAAATTTCACCCTCTTCGGATGAGGAGAAAGCTCGGGAGACAAGTTCCTGGGCCAGGGCTTCAAGGGCCTCGCGGGGAAGAGCCCCCGGACGGGGAAGGTCAAGGTCCTCGGGAAGGATGAGGGAGCCGCGAGAAAGGACCACGGCTCGGGTAAGAACATTCTTAAGCTCCCGCACGTTTCCCGGCCAGGAGTAACTTTCAAGCTTTTTCACTGCCTCCTCGCTGAGAAAAACCCTCTTTCCCACGTTGCGTGAGGCCTCCTCCACGAAATAGTGAGCCAGGAGAGGGATATCTTCGCGCCTTTCCCTTAGGGGCGGAATGCGGATGTGAAGGACGGAGAGGCGATGGAAAAGGTCTTCCCGGAAGCGACCCTCGGCCACCTCCCGCTCCAGATCCCGGTTGGTGGCTGCCACCACCCGCACGTCTACCTTTATCGGCTTGCTGCCCCCGAGGCGTTCCACTACCCCCTCCTCAAGCACCCGGAGGAGTTTCACTTGGAGGGCCGGGCTCATGTCCCCCACTTCATCAAGGAATAAGGTTCCTCCATGGGCCTGTTCAAACTTTCCAGGATGCCGGCTCTGGGCTCCGGTGAAGGCCCCGGGTTCAAAGCCAAAAAGTTCACTCTCGATAAGGGTCTCAGGAAGAGCAGCACAGTTAATAGCCACAAAGGGTTTGGCCCGCCTGGGGCTGTAATGGTGAATGAGGCGGGCCACAAGCTCCTTTCCCACCCCGGTTTCCCCGGTGATGAGGACCGGAATGGGTGAGGAGGCTGCAAGGCCGATGGTTTTACAGACCTCAAGGATGGCCCGGCTCTTTCCCACGAAGCGCCCTTCGGGAAGGTCTTCAAGGCAGGGGAGACAGGCCGAATGCTCGCGCTCTCGCAGGGCAAGGGCCCGTGTAATGACGGCCTTAAGCTCTTCAAGATCGAAAGGTTTGGTCACATACTCGTAGGCCCCGGCCTTCATGGCCTCAATGGCCGAATCCGTGTCCGCGTAGGCGGTGATCACGATCACCGGAAGACCGGGGATCTCCTCCTTGATGCGCTTTAAGACCTTAAGGCCGTAAAGATCCGGAAGCTTGAGATCCAAAAGGACCACCTCGGGGTTTTCCTCAAGGAGCCTTAAGCCCTCTTTCCCGCTTGCCGCGGTAATAAATTCATATTCCGGAAGGCTCCGGGGCAGGGCGTAAAGAATGGAAGTATCGTCGTCAATGAGAAGGAGACGCGGTTTTTTCATCCCGATTACCCGTCCTCAAGGGTAACTCTATTTCCACCCGGGTGCCAGCTCCCTTCCGGGAATGGATATGGATCTCTCCGGAGAGGGCTTTTACCAGATTGTGGGTGATGGAAAGACCGAGGCCCGTTCCCTCAGGTTTGGTAGTGAAGAAGGGTTCGAAGATGCGACGGCGGATATCTTCCGGGATGCCCGGGCCGGTGTCCTCCACGGAAAGCCACACCTTTCCGTCCTTTAAGGCTGTGCGCACGGTAAGTCGCCCTCCTTCAGGCATGGCCTGAAGGGCGTTTAAGGCCAGGTTAAGGAGGATCTGTTTTAGGGCCTCGGGGGAGCTTTCGAAGAGTGGAAGCTCCGAAAGTTCGGCCCGGATCTCCACCCCCTGACGTCTGGCCTGGGGACGAAGGATCGTTAGAACCTCCTCCACCAGATTATTGAGCTTAACTTTTTCCCGGGGAAGGTCCTCCCGGCGGCTTTTGGCAAAATCAAGGAAACTCTTAACAATGTGGTCCAGACGCCGGATCTCTTTTCGCAGGATCTCAAAGTCCTCAGGACGGGCCCTGCCCCTGGCGGCAAGCTCCACCAGAAGGGAGATGGAAGTCAGCGGGTTTTTGATCTCATGGGCCACGCCTGCGGCAAACTGCCCCAGCGCGGCCAGCATCTCTGCCCGGGCCATGCGCTCGTGCGTGCGCTTGAGTTCCTCCACCATTTCCTTGAGGCTTTGCGACATGCGGTTAAAGGTCTCCACCAGCTCCCGGATCTCTCCCACCGCCGAAATCTTTACCGTGTGTCCAAACTCTCCCCGGGCGATCCTCTGGGCCTCACGATTTAAAACCAGAACCGGGTGCACCACCCTTCTTGCCACCCACAGAGCAGCAAGGATGCTGTTTATCAGGATCACCAGGACCAGAAGTAAAAGTCGTTTTTCGGTGGCCAGAAGCCTTTCGGAGATGACCCCGCGGCGAAGAAAAAGCCGGATCCTGTCTCTTATACACATCTGACG
>WFPH01000198.1 GCA_015487645.1 Thermosulfurimonas sp.
AGAGTCGGCCCATAACCGGGTTTTCGGCGATCTTTTCAATCCCCTGGTGACACCTAAGGCACCCGCTACCGGCAAGCGCAGGGCCCGCAAGAAAGAACCCCAGGAGGAGAAGGGTTATAACCCTCATCATGGCCTTATCCTCCAAGATTTAAAATTCGGCCTGCAGGCGGCTGAAGACCGCAAGCTTATCCTCCTCGTCTCCCGGGTTGAAATTGAACTTCCGGTCCGCATAGCCGTTTACGCTATCCTCAAGGTGGGCAAAATCAAGCCCCAGGTCCAAGGTGAGGTAGCGGTGTAAGCGCAAGGTGAACATCCCCAGGAAATCGTAGCCCACGGTGGAGTCCCTTCCCCGGGCCTCGGTGTCCCCGAACCAGCCCGCAGAAAGGAGGAAGCGCAGGCGTTCCGAAAAATTGTAGGTCAGACGGGTCTGGAAGGTGGTGAGCCCGTAGCCGTTATTGGAGACGTTTACCGCGGTGTCGTCAAAGCCGGTATCCGTGGGGCCCTGGACGGTAAGGATCCCGGTGTAGCCCCAGTAGCCGTAGGTGCCGGAGAGGGCCATGAGGGGAAGGAACCCTTCTCCGTCCTCATCTCCGCTTGCGTGGGTGAAAAGGAGGGAGAGGGCGGCCGGCCCGAAGGTCTTTTCCGCCTCAAGGCGAAGGAGCCAGCCCGAGGCGTCGTCCGCGGTGCCCAGGATCTCGCGGTCGGTGAAGGACCCAATAAGAGCCGCCCGGAAGGTGAGGTCCTCGTAAGGCTTCCAGGTGAGCATCCCGCCGTAGTTTAAGTGCGGACGGGTGTGCTCCGAGGGGCCTCCCGCGGGGTTGGCATAGTTTTCGGCGACCTCGGCATAGAGGGCAAAGAGGGAAAGCTTAAGCGCAGGAGAAAACTTCCGCTCCCAGTCAAGCTCGTAGTGCACGAAATCGTCGTGCGCCAGATCCTCCTCGCCCTCGTCAAGCTGTGCGGCAAAAAGACGAAAGTCTCCGAGACGCTTGCTCCGGTAGTAGAGGGCCAGGGCCAGAGGATTATAGTCCCAGTCCGCGGAATAAAGCATGTCCCGGGCGCGGTCCGAAAGGGGAAGGATCCCGGTCTCGGCCGAAAATCCACCCCCGAAAGCGTAGGAGAGGACCGCATGCCGCACCTTAAGGCGCTTTTCCGTGGTGGTGAGGTTGGCGTGAGTGTGGCCGAGTTCCACCTGAAGGTGGGTGCGGAGACGGGAGTCAAAGACCAGATCCAGGTTCTGGCGAATGCGGAGACGGCTTGCGTTTAGATTCTTCCGGTGGGTATGGACGCTATAGGAGTTTATGCGGTACTGGCCGCCAAAGGCGATGCGCTTTACCGGAGGAGAGATCTCCGGGATCTTCTTTTCGGGTTTTACGGAAGGTGCGGCCACAGAGGGCTCCCTTTCTGCAAGGCGCTTTTTTAGCTCCGAAAGCTCCCGCCTTAAGGCCTCAATCTCCCGGTCCTTTTTCCGGAGTTCGGCCTTAAGGGCCCTTAGCTCGGAAAGGACCTCGGAAAGATCCGGCTCTTCGGCGGCCCGGGCGAAAGGAACGAGAAGAAAAAGCACTGCTAGAAGAACCGCGAGGAATCTTATCATCCTCTTCACCTCCTTTGGTCTTTAAGTAAAAGTGGGGCGGGCTTTCGCCCGCCCCGGAGGAAGGTGTGGGGTTTGGGGTTTTGGGTATGGGCCTTTCGCCCCTAGAAGCTTATCTGCAACACGGTCTGGATCCGGAATCCGTCGTCGAGGTTAGCAGGACCAGTGGGATTATAACGCCCCCAGTGCTCGTTAAAGTAGTCTATATTGTCAATGCGGTAGTTCTTATCAAAGTTCACCCACTCCGCGCTCACGAGAAGGATGTTGTTCCCGGTAAGGTAGTAGGCGAGCCCCACGATGTAGTGGTCGGCCTGATCGTTTCCGCTGGAGATAAACTCCCCGTTGGCGTTATAGCCGTTGTCGTCGTTGGGATCAAAGTGATCCCAGCGGGCGTAAAGGTGAAGCTTTTCGTTGAACACCGGGAGCACGAAATCGCCGTAAATAGAATAGAGCGTGGTGTCCATCTCATCATAAGAGGTGGGGTTATTAGGATCGTTAAAAAGGACCCAGGAACCGTTGTTTCTGTTGGTGGAGGTGCTGTACTGGGCAGCGATCATGAACCAGGGGTGCTGATAGGAGACCATGAAGAGGTGCACGTTATAGTCCGGGTCGTCAAATTCTTTACCCGTTTTAGTAAACTTCGCCTGATTTTTACCCTCCCCGTAGATCCCAAAATAGCTGAACTGAAGACCAGCTAAGGGGAACATTCCACTCGTGGAATAGGGGAAAGGCCGCAGCGTGAGCCGTACCTCTATGGCCTTGTTCTCGTTGACCTCCTCGCTGTCATACCCCGAACCGTTCATATAAGAAATCCAGAAGGTCCCGTATTTTCCGGTGTAGTGGTTGTAAATGGGGTAATGAGCGGTGAGTTGCTTTACGAAATCCGGATCAAGCTTTCCGCCTAAGTTTCCGGCGATGGAGACCCCGCGGTCCGCGGAATTAAAGGTCCCGAAGAACTCCCGGGGCATGCAGCCCTGCATACGGTAGGGGTTAATGTGCTCCTCAAAGTCAAGCCAAGGGAAGTGCCCCTGACCGAATTCCATTTTTAGATCCGTAAGGAACCCGAGGTCCGGGAGCTTGAACTGGGCGTAGGCGTATTTGATCCGGAGATCGTAACTATTTTTGTTTCCGGGATGAAGGTCCGGGGTGAAACGGAAAGAGAGCCAGGAGTTGATCTTTTTCTTGAAATTGAAGTAAGAGCGCATAATCGTAAAGTAGCTCTGCCCCTCTTCCTTCCCGCCGTCAAAAGGTCCGTAACCGTTGGAGTAATCAAGATAGGTAAGGGTTCCGAACTTTACCCCTCGAAGGGCCTTGGGAAGAGCCAGCCCCTCCTTCTTGATCTTCTCCGCCGCGGCCTGAGCCACCTCCTCCTTCTCCTTCTGAGCTTCGGCCTCGGCCTCGCGCTTGATCTCCAGGGCTTCCTCCTCGGTAAGAATCCCCTTCTTCACCAGCACCCGGAGCAGGGGATCCTTAATCTCGGCCCTGGCCGACGAGAACCCGAAGGCCAGAAGCACCGCCACCGCCAAAAACACCGCTAACCATCTACCTCCTCTCCTCATACCTCATCCCTCCTTTTTAAGTTTTTAATTTCCTCGGCCCGGAGGGTATTCTCCTTTCCCTCTCGGGACCGAACTTTGGCCCAAAAGTGGAATTTTTGCGTCAACACCCGAAGTCCTCCTCTTCTTCCTCCGTAGAATTGGTGGAATTTCCGTTAAACCAGGGGGCGTTCTTTAAGGGGCACCCCTTCTTTATCTCCTTGCCCTTCCCCGCTGCGGGAGGAGGGGAGGGAGGCGAGGAGGGGAGGCTCCCCGCCCCCTCCGCAAGAATCGCCGCGAGGAGGGCAAAAAGGACCAGGATGATCC
>WFPH01000199.1 GCA_015487645.1 Thermosulfurimonas sp.
GAGAGAAGTTTGGGTAAAAGGAAAAAGGGTCCATCTTACCCGTAAGGAATATGATCTCCTGGAACTTTTTATTTCCCATCCCGGAGAGGTCCTTAGTCGAGATTTCATTAAGCAGGAGATATGGCCCAACAAGGAGATCTATCCCTGGAGCCGGACGCTGGATGTCCACATAAAGAGGCTACGGGAAAAGATCGAGCCTGACCCCGAAAACCCCCGCTACATCATTACTCATCCGGGAGTGGGTTACCGCTTCGAGCCTTAGGGGTTTCCTCTGAAGTGGGCTTGAGATAGTAAGGTCTTTTCCAGTAGAATTTGAGAGCCCCGGTAGGACAGTAATCCACACACTCTCCGCAATTCCAGCAATAAGGACTATAAGACCCTCCCCTATTAACAGGCAATCCCAGAGGACAAACTTTCTCACAGATCCCGCAACCAGAACACTTTTTGCTTTTAAGCCGGACCTTTAGCCTTCTTTTCTGCCCTAAAAAGGCCAACAATCCCCCCAAAGGGCAAAGGTAACGACAGTAGAAGCGACGGGTCACGAGATGGAGTAAAAGAATCACTAAAATGATAAAGCCCTCGAGAGCAAAGGTATGAAAAATAATGCCCAGCATCAGTTCACGACCTACCAGCCCGGGAGGAGACACAAACACAAAAATAGGAAATCCCAGGATCATAGAGAGTAAAAATTCTCCGATCAGGGCCACCCAGAGAACTCGAAGACTAAGGACCAATCTGTCCTTCCAGGTGACCGGATTGTATCGAAAAATCCTTCTCCTGATCCTATCCAGGGTCTCATGCAGAAAACTGATAGGACACACCCAGGAACAGAAAACCCGCCCCAGATAAAGAGCCACTATAACCGGTATCAACATCCCTATGAGAGAAGGGAGATAGATATACTTAGAAATGAGGAGGCTCTCCAACCCCTCAAGGGGAGAGACGATCCAGAGTCTCCCTATTCCCAAGGATTGGTACCAGCCCTGAACAAAAGTGAAATGGAAATAGAGATTGAGGATAGGGGTAACCAAAATTAACAAGAAGGCGGCGCTAAGGAAAAAATAGCGCCAACGGCGATATCGAAATCTCTTTTTTCTCTCACTCATTTGGAGGCCTTGAAGGCATATACCGGCTCTATCACGATGGCCTTGGGGGTAACCGGACAGGCGTAAGTGCACAGTCCACAGCCTACACAAACCTCCGGCACCACCACCGGTCGCAACCGATCGAGCTTGATGGCTTGCTCCCGAAAGGGACAGGCGTTATAGCAGGAGCGACAAATCCCTTCCCCTTTCCAGGTAACACACAGGCGCCGATTGACCCGGGCCAGTCCCATGCGGACCTCTTTCTGGGAGACTTTCTGGAGAGTGCCTGTCGGGCAAACCTTAACGCACCGCATGCAGAGATAACAGGGGATTCTTTCCACGTAAATGACCGGGGTACCGGCGTAAAACCCATGTCGAAGATCCAGGATCTTGATGCTACGATAGGAACAACTTTCAGCACAACGTCCACATCGAATGCAACGGGAGGCAAAAAAATCTTCCGGAATGGCCCCCGGAGGCCTAAGGACATTGGTCTTGATAGGCGAGGAGGCCAATTCCCCCGGAGCACAGCTAACCAGGAGTCCACCTGCCAGGAGTTTCAAAAAGAGGCGGCGGTCCATCATTCCTTCCAGGGTCTTTCGGGGATATATTCTCCTCTTTCTATTCTTTCCACCTCGTCTTCCACATTGAAATAGGCTACATTAACCGAAAGTACCCCCTCAATTCTCTTGGGCCACTCTTTGATCTCTCTTTCCATCTCGTCCAGGGTTTCCCCTTCGTAGACTACCACCATCTCTCCCTTATCGTTCCAGCCGTGGATCTCCACTCCCGAGAGCTGTTCAAGAAAGGCCTTTACCTCTTCCAGTTTTTCAGGCAGAAAACAAACCACTAAACCGGCAATTGGCATTTCCGCTTACTCCTCAAAAAAAGCCGGGCTTTACGCCCGGCTCCGAATTTCAAAGGGGCAGGGGATTCCCCCCACCCCTCAAAAGTTTACATCTTGTGCCCTACCACATAGGGCTTAAGCGGTTTAGGACCGGAAACCTTACGGATCCGGCAGGCGCAGATCTTGAACTCCGGCTCCTTGGAGCCAGGATCAAAGGCATCCTTGGTCACCCGGTTGGCCATCCGGGATTCGTCCATATCGTGCCAGTAAATGAAGACCATACCCTCGATCGGCCCTTCATAGACTTTGGCCGGAAGCACGATCTTCCCACGCCGGGTCTCGATCTCCACCATGTCATTGGGTTTGATACCCAGGCGTTGAGCATCTTTGGGGTTAATCTCTACATAGGCGTAAGGATTGGCCCGCAGAAGCTCGGGAATACGACCGGTCATGCTCGAAGTATGCCAGTGATCAATAACCCGCCCAGTGGAGAGATAGAAGGGATACTCGGCATCAGGTTCCTCGGCCGCTCCCTTATAAGGACGGAGCCAGATGTAAAGCTTGTGATCCTTGTGTGCCGGACCGTAAAAGACATAAGGATCGGTTCCGGGGTGTTTGTCTGCCAGAGGATCGATTCCCCGCACGAACTTGGTAGGAGTGCCACCGCGGAGAGCAATCTCTTTGGTGGGCGCAGGCCACTGCACTCCGTCGGGGCGCTGTTTCAAAACCTCGTAGGTAGCCCCGGAGAGATCGTTGTCCCTTCCCTTGGTGAGCTTCTGAGTGTATTCCTCCCAGATAGCCTTTGGAAGCTCGTAGCCCTCCTCCTTGCCCAAGAAGGGTTTCACGCAGATACGCAGGTTTTGGGCCCGGCGCTTGTCTCCAAGCCTTTCAAAATGCTCGGCCATCTTGAGGGCCCATTCCCGCACGATCCAGACCTCGGGCTTGGCCTCTCCGGGAGGATCCACCACCTTGACCGTGAGCTGACTGCGCCGCTCGGTGCATCCGTAAACTCCGGTCTTCTCAAAATGGAAGGCCGTGGGAAGAACCAGATTGGCCAGCTCCGTGGTCTTGGTGGGGAAAATATCCGTAACCACCACGAAAACATCGTCTCTGCGCAGTCCCTTGCGGTAATAGTCACAGTTAGGAAGACTCTGGGCCGGGCTGGTACAGTTGATCCAGATGGCCTTGATCTTACCGTCGTTCACGGCCCGGAACATGGCGATGGTGTGATAACCGGGTTTCGGGGGAATCGTTCCCCGGGGCACGCCCCAGAGATCCTCCACCTGGTGACGGAGCTTGTCTATCTTAACCGGTCGGTGCGCCGGAAGAATGTGACAAAGTCCTCCGCCCTCGCGCACTCCACCGCAGGCGTTGGGCTGACCGGTGAGCGAAAAGCTGTCCGCCCCGGGTTTGCAGAGCTGCCCAGTAAGGAGGTGGAGGTTGTGAATGAGGTTGTTGGCCCACACCCCGCGGCTCCGCTGGTTGATACCCATGGTCCAAAGAGACATGGTGGCCTTGGACTTCGCAAACCACCGGGCCGCGGTCCGGATCTTTTCGGGGGTAATGTTTCCGCCGCAGATCTCGGCCGCTTTCTCGGGAGTATACTGTTTGAGAAATTCCTTATATTCTTCGAAACTTACATCCTTCGGCGGTTTGCCTATTTTAAACTTGCAATACTTACGGATAAATTCTTCATCATAAAGCCCTTCTTCCACGATCACATAGGCCATGGCGTTAAGCAGCGCCAGGTCTGTACCGGGCTTGAACTGCAGATGGAGATCCGCGATACGGGAAGTAGGAGACACTCGTGGATCGGCATTGATGACCTTGACTTCGTTGGGTTTAGAAAGCTTCCGGTTCATAACCCGGCGAAAAAGCACCGGATGGCACTCCGCCATGTTACTTCCGATAATGAAGAAACAGTAAGCCTTCTCAATATTCGCGTACGAACCGATAGGTTCGTCCGCCCCGAAAGAGGTCAAATATCCCCCAACCGCGCTAGCCATACAGAGACGCGGGTTGCCCTCCACGTTGTTGGTTCCGATTCCGGCCCGCATGATCTTCTGGAAGAAATAGGTTTCCTCCGTAAGGGCCTGCCCCGACCCGTAATAGGCGGTAGCATTGGGGCCGTACTTCGCCACCGCTTCGGCGAACTTCTTGGCCGCAATGTCCAGGGCCTCTTCCCAGGAGATCTCCCGGAAAGGCTGATCCTTGCGCTCCCGGTAAAGGGGCTTCTTGAGCCTTTCTGGATGGTGAATAATCTTATAGAAAAGCATACCTTTCATGCAAACATAGCCCTTGTTGGTGGCCGATTCCGTGATACCCTTAATGGCAACCGGTTTCCCGTTCTTAAGGCCCAGGTAGACCCGGCAACCCACCCCACAGAAACGACACACGCCGGGTTCCCAGCGGTCTACATCCGCGGCCTGGGCCACTTCTTTCATCCCTTGGGGCAGCTCAATTCCTACCAAAGAGGCTGCCGTTAAAGCCGCGGTTCTCTTTATGAACTGTCTTCTAGTAAGACC
>WFPH01000200.1 GCA_015487645.1 Thermosulfurimonas sp.
ATGAGGAAGGTGTGGGGTTTAGTTTTGGTGTTGGCTTTGAGTTTGGGGTTGGTGGGCCTCGCGCAGGCGGCCAGCCTCGAGTTTCACGGGGAGTTCGGGGTCAAGGTTCAGACCACCAACAACGCCGGGATCCTGACGAACGCGGACGAGCTTGAAACCTGGAACTCCAATTCCATGATGGGGAATTTGTTGACATCTTATAAAAATGGCCACTGGTATGCGGTTACAGAGCGGCCTAAAAACTGGGGAGTTACTAATGTGGATGAAAATAATTCCTTTAATTCCGGAGTCTTTGGTCATGTGATCAACGCTTACGACATGGGTGTAACCGTGGATGAGGCTACAGCTTATAAAAATTCTGGTGACAAGAAGGATCTTGACGACACCTGGGCCTCGCTCCAGTTCCGGCTCTGGGCCGTGGCGCAGAGCGACGACGGCAAGATCAAGGGCGTGTGGGCCATGGAGGTGGGTTCCGCGCGGTTTGGTGAAGGGGCCGGCGTGGGCGAGTGGGGACTCGACCTCCACAATGAGTCCACCAACATCGAGTCCCGCATGCTTTATCTCGATTTTGCTCTGCCCTGGTTTGAGAACGTGCGGGTGAAAGCCGGTTTGGCCCCTTATTATGTGAACCGTTTCCTCTGGAACGAGACCGCCCCGGGTATCGCTTTTTACGGCAACACGGACCTCGGCTTCGGGAACCTCAACTATGCCCTGGTCTGGGTCCGGGCCCGGGACAAGTGGGGTGAGCGTGGAAGCAAAAACGACAACAACGATGCCGACGCCTACGCCATCGTGCTGGGCTACGACGCTACCAAGGCCAGCGGCCTCGACAAAGCTAAGGTCCTGGGCTATTTCATCTATCTCAACGACCAGACCCGCAACTACAATTATTATTACAACGGTCTTTCCTCCGACAATCAGCCCTGGTATCTGGGGCTGGATCTGGATCTCGCCCGCGGTCCCTGGAGCCTGAATACCGGGTTCATCTATGAGGGTGGTGACTTTAATTTGCATGACGGAGCTAACAGCACGGCGGCGGTAGGCATTAACAAGACCGATATGGATCACGACGCCTGGTTGCTCTATGCCGAGCTCGGGTATCAGGTGAACGAGCAGACCAAGGCCTCCTTCCTCTGGTGGTGGGCCACGGGAGACGACGATCCTTACGATGGCGATGTAGAGAATTTCAACGCCATCGACACCCATACCTTCGGAAGCGTGGTCCTCTTCGAGGACGCGGCTTTCGACGACGGTTATGTGGTCTCCCGGCATCCTTACCTCAACAACCTCGGGTTCCAGATGTACCGTCTGCGGGTGGACTATCAGGCCACGCCCAGGCTCTCGCTCGCCGCGGCGGTCAACTACATGAAGTTTGACGAGGACGCCTACTGGGTGACCGAAGCCGGAAATGTTAAGAACGACGATGACATCGGCTGGGAGCTTGACGTCTACGCCAAGTACGAGCTTTACAAGGATCTCACTCTGGATGTGGCGGCCGGTTACCTCTGGGCCGGAGACGCCCTTGACGCCTGGGCGGACAAGAACGGTAACGGGTATGTGGACAGCGATGCCGACGACATGTACCGGGTCTCGGTGGGGGTGACCTACAGCTTCTAAACCCGGAACTCTGTCGTGATCTCAAAGGGGGCGGCTTTTGCCGCCCCCTTTTTGTTTTTGAGACCTTTGCTTAATTCGATCCCTCTCCGCGCCTTCCCCGGAGGGGGAAAGTTTGGCAAAGTGTCTTTACTTTTTGCTCTTCCGGGATAAAAATTTTCCTAATGAGGAAGGTTAAGGTCTTTTTTCTGGTCCTCTTTTTCTTCTTCCTTTGGGCCTGGGCCTCTCTTCTGGCTCTCGATGTGAACACCGCCACGGAGGAGGAGCTGGCGGAGCTTCCCGGAATAGGCCCTGTTCTGGCCCGCCGCATCGTGGAATACCGCCGAACCCACGGGCCCTTTCGGGGGCCTGAGGACCTTCTGGCCATTAAGGGAATAGGCCCCAAAAGACTCTCGCGTCTTAAGGCCTACCTCGATTTCGGAAAGCCGGGCTTTAGGGGAGGGGCTTCTGAGGAAGTCCCTGAGACGCAGCTGTCAAGTGGTCCATTCATCTACCGCTGGGTGGACGAGAAGGGGGTGGTACACTTTACGGAGTTCCCGGAGGAGATACCGGCGCGGTATCGTGCCAGGGCCGAAAGGATTCCCTTCTCTGCAGGACATACTGGAAAAGAGGAAAGTCTTCCGGAATCACCTCGTCCTTCCCCGAAAGCCTCTTCCGGAAAGGCTTCCAGAAAACCGGCCACCGATATTTTGGGGCGCGATCTGGCCTGGTACAGGAAGGAGAAGGTGCGCCTCAAGAACGAGATCGCGCGGCTCCGGGCGCAGATCGAGGAAAACCGGCAGGTCATGCGCCTTCTTCACGGGGGCTCGCCCCAGGCCCGTCGGGGTACGCGCACCAAGTACGGTCTCAAGTTGGGGAAGGGGCCCCTTCTCAGGCGCTGGGCGGAATACAAACGGCTCCGCCGCATTAATCAGGAGCTTGAGAAGAAACTCGCCGAGCTTGAGTATCGTCTTGAGAAAGGTCTTTATCGGGAGGCCCTGAGAACACACGCCCCGGAAGAGGTCCTTAAGTTTCTCAAGGAAGACCCCTGAGGGCCGAAAGCTCCCGCGCCAGGCCCTGAAGGAGCCTTTCGTTCTCTTTCGGAGTCCGCAGGGCGATCCGGAGGTAGGCCTCGGAAAGCCCCCGGAAGTTATGACAGACCCTGACCAGACAGTGATCCTTCTTGAGCAAGCGGTCCCGAATAGTCAGCCCGGAAAGACCTTCCGGAAGTTTCAGGAGGAGGAAGTTCGTGCGGGAGGGGAAGACTTTGAGTCCCAGGTTCTGTAATCTTTCGAGAAGACGGGGCCTTTCTTCCGAGACGAAGGCCCGCACCCTGGCCTCGTGGTCTTTCTGTTTCACCAGGAATTCGCCTGCAATCTGGGCCAGGCGATTCACGGCCCAGGGAACTTCTCTACGGGAGAGCCTTTCCTTCAGGGGCTTTCCGGCGACCGCGAATCCCAGGCGCAGTCCCGGAACGCGATAGATCTTGGAGAAGGAAAAGAGGACTACCAGGTTTTCAGGGAAGGGGTCCGCCGTAAGGAGAGTTTCCTCATCTCCGGCCGCAAAAGGGAGATAGGACTCGTCCACCAGGAAGACACATTCGGGGTGTCTTGAAAGGAGGGCGAGGAGCCTTTTCCGTTCAATTAAGGCCCCGGTGGGGTTGTTGGGATTGCAGATGAAGACCAGATCCCCGGGGGCCAGGAGCTTTTCCAGTTCCTCAAGCGGCGGCCGGAAATCGTCTTCCTCCCGGGCCAGGAGATAACGGACCTCGAGTCCGGCCCGCCTGGCGGCATCTTCGTAGTCTGCGTAGGTGGGGCCAAGGATGAGGGCTCGCCGGGCGCCTGCGATCTCCGGCAGGGCGAAGATCCATTCCGTGGTGCCGGAGGAGGGGAAGAAGGCCTCCTCGGAAAGACCGAAACGGCGGGCGAGGGCCCGGCGGAGGGAAAAACTGTCGGCCTCGGGGAGGTGTTCTATCTCCGGAAGATGTCGCGAGAGGAGTTCGTAGAGCCCTTCCGGAGGAGGGAGGGGGCTTACGTTGCTGCTGAAATCAAGGATTTCCCCGGGGGAAAGGTTGAGTTCCCGGGCC
>WFPH01000201.1 GCA_015487645.1 Thermosulfurimonas sp.
CAGGGCAAGGAGAGATCCAGGCGTTTCTCTAAAAGGCCCTGCAACCAGACCACGGCCAAGGCCGAAAAGAGACCGGCTAAAAGACCTGTTCCCCGGAAATAGCCTTCCCAAAGCCCCAAAAAAATTAAAAGCCCGAGCCGTCTCCAGCCCTTTTTCCCCAGGCTGAGGTAAAGCCCCAAGGCCAAAAAAGGATCACCTATTGGCCAACGAATGAGACTCTCCAGAAAAACTTGAAGGGCAAAAACACCCAAAAGAAAAAAAATATTGAACATCAAGGTTTGAATCCCTGCGTGGTAATCAAAACCACCACATAACGAAGTTTTTTAATCTCTACAAAGGGTTTAACCTTAACGGTTTGGAAAAAACCTTGCCGTTTTTCCGGCAAGATCTTCTGGACCCGGCCTACCCTTATCCCGGGGGGATAAAGGGCATCTGACCCCGAGGTAAGCAAAAGATCTCCCTCCCGTATATCGGCTCCATAAGGAACATAATCCAAAAGCAAAAGTCTCCCCAAACCTTGACCTTTAAGAATGCCCCTTTCTTCTGACCTGAGACTGTAAACTTCAACGGCACTCTCGGGGCTCGTGAGAGGGAGCACACGCGCGTAATGTGCGGCCACTTCCACCACCTGCCCCACCAGGGCCCCCACTTCCTCTCCGGCCACACTCACTACTGGCATCTCCGGCCTTAAGCCGTCGCTCTCTCCCCGATCAATAACCAGATATCCTCCGAAAGCCTCCAAAGGATTGTAAATCACCCGGGCCGGAACCTTGGGATACTTACGGAAAAGCTTTTTCTCTTCAAAGACCTCCAGTCTCTTGCAAAGACGGTTTTCCTCCTCTAAACGCGCGATTCGACTTTTAAGGCTTTCGTTTTCCTTTTTTAGAATCTGGTTTTCCTTCTTGACCTTAACCAGGTAAACATACTGATCGAAGCCTTCTCTGAAAGTATGGCCCAGAAAGGAAGCCACCTTAAGGATTGGGCCGGATACCGTAAGAATTATTTTTGGGGGATGAATGTCGAGAATAAAAGCCAGAAAGAAACCACCTATTGCACCGATAAAAAGAAGCGAAACAAGGACTCTTAGTTGAGACCTTTGCATAATTCGATTCCCCTCCCCTTGGGAGGGGCTAGGGGAGGGTTTCCCCCACCCAACCTCCCCCTATGGGGGAGGAGCCTACCCTCTCCACGCCTCCCTCAAATGGGGAGGAAAAGTTTTGCAAGGCTCTCTTACTTTTATTCGAGACCCCTTAAGAAGTGAACATCAGTTCACGCAACACATCTATATTTTCCAGAGCCTTTCCGCATCCCAGAACCACCGAACAAAGGGGATCCTCAGCCACCATCACCGGAAGACTGGTCTCTTCCCGGATGAGCTTATCGAGATTCTTAAGGAGAGACCCTCCTCCGGTAAGAACGATCCCACGGTCCACGATATCGGCCGCCAGCTCCGGAGGCGTCTGCTCCAGGGCCTCTCTAATAGCCTGCACAATCACCTGAATAGGTTCGTCGATGGCCTCACGGACCTCCTCGGAAGAGATGGTGATGGTCTTAGGTACCCCGCTCACCAGATCTCGCCCCTTGATTTCCATGGTCTCGTAAGGGGGCTCCGGCATCACGTTACCGATCTTGATCTTGATTTGTTCCGCCGTATGTTCCCCGATAAGGAGATTGTACTTGCGCTTCACATATTGCATGATGGCCTCATCCAGCCGATCGCCGGCCACCCTCACGGAATTGCTATAAACCACGCCGGCCAGCGAGATGACCGCTACTTCGGTAGTCCCCCCGCCGATATCCACCACCATGTTGGCTGTGGGTTCGGTGATGGGCAAACCTGCTCCGATGGCGGCCGCCATGGGTTCTTCAATGAGATAGACCTCCCGAGCCCCGGCGCTTTCAGCGCTTTCCCGCACGGCTCGCCTTTCCACCTGGGTAGTGCGTGAGGGCACACTAATAATAATGCGGGGTCGAACCAGGAAACGCCGATTATGAATCTTCTGAATGAAATAGCGCAGCATAGCCTCCGCCACTTCAAAGTCCGCAATCACACCTTCCTTGAGCGGCCTTATGGCTTCGATATTGCCCGGAGTCCGCCCCAGCATGCGCTTGGCTTCCTCCCCCACCGCCAGCACTCTTTTGTAACGACCGTCCTCCTTGACCGCTACCACCGAAGGTTCCCGCAAGACGATCCCTTTGCCCTTCACGTAGATGAGGGTATTGGCCGTTCCCAGATCAATGGCCATGTCCATGGAGAAGAAGCCTAAAAGAGACTTCATCATAACGCTCACTACTCTAGCAACTTTTCCATCGTTCAGCAAGAAGACTTTACGGTGACTTATACGGACGTTATGTTATGAACATGATCAGGAATCCTGTGGTAGCCGGGCAGTTTTACCCCGATGACCCGGTGACCTTAAGAGCCGAGCTTTCTCAACTGATAAAGCGGAAAACCCCGACGGTGGAAGCGAAGATGGTGGTGGCCCCCCATGCGGGCTACATGTACTCCGGACACGTGGCCGGGGCGGTTTATGGCCAGATTGAGCCCCCGGAGGTAGCCGTGATCCTGGGGCCCAACCACACGGGTTTGGGGGAGCGGGCGGCCATCGTCCCTTATGGGGCCTTCCTCACCCCTCTGGGGGAGGTCCCTATCGAAAGCGAGCTGGCCGAGGCCTTTCTTTCTAGAGTGAGTTTCCTGCGGGAAGATGCCCTGGCCCACCTTTACGAACACTCACTGGAGGTCCAGATCCCTTTCCTTCAATACCTGAATCCGGAGCTAAGCCTGGTGCCTCTTTGCCTGTCTCGTCTCTCTTTGGAAGAGATAACAACCCTAGGGGCGGGGTTGGCCGAAGCCATTCTGGAATATTCCAAGAGGATCACCTTGGTAGCCAGCACGGATTTTAGCCACTATATACCGGATGAGGTGGCCCGCCGGAAGGATCAACTGGCCATCGAACGCATCTTGGAGCTGGATGTCCAAGGGCTGCTAGAGGTGGTTTCCCGAGAAGACATCACTATGTGCGGGGTTATCCCCACGGCGGTAGCCCTTGAGGCCGCTCGTAGTCTAGGAGCCTCCCGGGCCGAACTGGTGAAATACGCCACCTCCGGGGAGGTCTCCGGAGATTACGCCCAGGTGGTCGGTTACGCCGGTATACTTATTTGGTAGGAACCATGAAGACCATAAAAACCCGTTTTCCACCGAGTCCTACCGGGCACCTTCACTTAGGAGGGGCCCGGACGGCGCTTTTCAACTGGCTTTTTGCCCGACACCACGGCGGGCTCTTTGTACTCCGGTTCGAAGACACTGACCGGGAAAGATCCCGCCAGGAGTACGTAGATTCCATTCGGGAAGCCTTGGAATGGCTCGGGCTTTCCTGGGATGAGGGGCCTTACTTCCAGTCTGAAAGACTGGAAATCTACCGGGAATATGCCCGCAAGCTTTACGAAGAGGGCAAGGCCTATTACTGCGAGTGTTCGCCGGAGGAGCTCGAACGCAAACGGAAGGAGGCCCTGGCTGCCGGCCGCAAACCGGGTTACGACGGCACCTGCCGGGACAAGGGACTACCTCCGGGGCAGGGGCGGGTGTTGCGACTAAGAGTCCCGCCCACGGGAACCACGGTGGTTGAGGACCTCATCCGGGGTCCGGTAGCCTTCGATCACCGGGAGCTCGACGATTTCATCCTGGTAAGGAGCGACGGCACACCTACTTACCAGTTTGCGGTGGTTATAGACGATCTCACCATGGGCATAACCCACGTCATCCGGGGTGACGACCACCTCTCAAACACCCCCAAACAACTTCTCCTTTACGAAGCCCTGGGAGCCGAGCCTCCGCAGTTTGCCCATGTGCCTATGATCCTCGGCCCGGACGGAACCCGGCTCTCCAAGCGCCACGGGGCTCTTTCCATCCTGGCCTACCGGGATGAGGGCTACCTACCCCAGGCCCTGCGAAATTACCTAGTCAGGCTGGGGTGGTCCTACGGAGATCAGGAGATCTTCACCCTAGAGGAGATGATCGCCAAGTTCGACCTCTCACGGGTAAGCAAATCCGCGGCCCGTTTCGATCCCGAGAAGCTCCTGGCCATAAATGCGCACTGGTTGCGGGCTACACCTACCACCGAGTTGGCCGAGGAAATCAAGCCTTTCCTTAAACGGCTGGGACTTCCCATACCGGAAAAGACCTATCTGATGGAGGCCTTGGAAACCGTGAAACCCCGCGCCCGGACCCTACTTGAGGCGGCCGAGATGCTCACCTTCTATTTGGTGGAGGAGGTCACCTATGACCCGCAGGCGGCGGAGAAATTCCTCACTTCGGAGATGGCCCCGGTCTTCGAGCGTCTGATACGGGAACTTTCTCAGGTAGAATTCACCGATGAGGGCCTGGAAAAACTCTTTCGAGGTCTGGCGGAGGAGCTGGGGCTTAAGCTCAAGAAGATTGCTCAGCCCGTAAGGGTGGCCCTCACCGGAAAGACCGTAAGCCCCGGGCTTTTCGAGATCATGCGCATCCTGGGGCGGGAACGTGTACGCCGCCGACTAGAAAAGGCCCTTCACTTCATCCGTACGAGGTAATCGTCCATGAATGAACTGTTAGTCCTTACCCTTATCATTATCTTCTGGGTAATTCTCAATCAGGTGATCCTTCCCCGTCTGGGAATACCTACCTGAGCTTCCATGGATAGCTGCTCGCTGGATCAGCGGGCCCGAAAGAAAAAGAAGAAAAGGAAACGTTAGAGGGCGCGGCGGGATTCGAACCCACGACCTCTGGCTCCGGAG
>WFPH01000202.1 GCA_015487645.1 Thermosulfurimonas sp.
CGGGTTATGAGAGAGGCCATGAGGCCCCCGGTGCAGGATTCGGCCACCGAAACGGTCGCCCCGCGCGCCCGCAGCATCCGCCCGAGGGCCAGGGGGAGCTCCTCCTCGTCCTCCCCGAAAAGGTGCTCGGGAAAGCGTTCCTTAAGGGCCCTTACCGCCTTTTCAAGAAGCTCTCGCACCTCGCGATCTTCCCTCCCCCGGGCGGTGAGAACCACCTGGACCTCCGGGAAGACCGGATAAAACCCTACCTCCAGTTCCGGAGGAACGGTCTCCTTTACCACCTGATTGATTTCCGCCTCCCGCAGATCAAAAAAGCGCAGGGTGCGGGTGCAGAGGGTTTCCCGGAGAGGAAAGGTCTCCAGCAGCACCGGAAGCACTCGATCTATCAACAGACGCTGAAATTGTTCCGGTACTCCGGGTAGAAAGAAAAGGAGCCGGTCTTTTTCGCGCAGCAGGTATCCGGCCACGGAAAGATCCCTGGAGAGGGGGCAGGCCCCCCGGGGGAGATAGGCCATCTTTTCCCGCAGGGGATGGGCCGGAAGACCTTGTCGTTTTTCCGTTTCCCGGATCCGGGCCAGGATCTCCGGATTGAGCTCCAGAGGCAGGCCCAGGGCCTCGGCCGCGGCTTCGTTGGTGAGGTCGTCCTCGGTGGGTCCGAGGCCCCCGCTAATCAGGAGAAAATGGGCCTTGGAAAGCAGATGCCGAAGGTAAAAGACGATTTCTTCCTTTTCGTCGCCCACGGTAACGATTTCGCGCACCCGATAGCCGTAGCGGGAAAGACGTTCCGCGGCCCAGAAACTGGTAACATTGGGAACCCGGCCGGAGACGAGTTCATTGCCTATGGCCAGGATGGCACCTTCCATCCCTTCCTATGTATCACAAAACCGGGGTCAATTCCATTCCAGAAGTTTCTGACGCAGGGAAAAGAGGCGGTCGCGGAGAGCTGCGGCTCGCTCAAACTCAAGATTTTTGGCCGCTTTTTTCATCTCCTTTTCCACCCGTTTGATCTCCCGCTTGAGTTCCTCAAGGCTTGAAAACCTCTCCTCGTCCTCCACCTCAAGGAGTTTGGGAAGATCCACATAGTCGGCCTCGGCGATGCGGGCGAGCGTGTCCTCCACTTTCTTTTTGACCGTTTGCGGGGTGATCCCGTGCCGGCGGTTATACTCCTCCTGGATGCGCCGGCGGCGATTGGTCTCCTCAATGGCCTTCTTCATGGAGGGGGTGATTTCGTCCGCATAAAGGATGACCGTTCCGTTTGCGTTCCGGGCCGCACGCCCCATCATCTGGATGAGTGAACGCTCGGAGCGCAAAAACCCTTCTTTATCCGCATCAAGGATGGCCACAAGCGACACCTCCGGGATATCAAGCCCTTCGCGCAAAAGATTGATCCCCACCAGCACATCAAAGACCCCCTTGCGGAGGTCCCTTATGATCCTGGCCCGCTCAAGGGTCTTAATGTCGGAGTGAAGATACTTCACCCGGATCCCGAGGTCCGCGTAGTATTCGGTAAGCTCCTCGGCCATGCGTTTGGTGAGGGTGCAGACCAGGACCCGCTCGCCCCGGGCCACCCGTTTCCGGATCTCGGCGAGCAAATCGTCCACCTGGTTCCGTGCCGGGCGCACCTCAACCCGCGGGTCAAGAAGCCCGGTGGGCCGGATGATCTGTTCCACCACGCGGCCTTTGGCCTTCTCAAGCTCGTAGGGCCCGGGGGTGGCTGAGACATAGATCACCTGGTTCACCCGGGCCTCAAACTCCTCAAAGGTAAGCGGCCGGTTGTCAAGGGCCGAGGGGAGCCTGAAACCGTATTCCACCAGGGTCTCCTTGCGGGAACGATCCCCGCGGTACATCCCGGCAAGCTGCGGGATGGTGATGTGGCTTTCGTCAATGAAGATCAGGAAATCGTCCGGAAAGTAGTCAAGGAGCGTATAAGGGGGTTCTCCGGGGCGGCGGCCGTCAAGATAACGGCTATAGTTCTCGATCCCGTGGCAGTAGCCCACCTCCTCAAGCATCTCCAGGTCATAGAGGGTGCGTTTCTTGAGGCGTTCGGCGTAAAGGTGCTCTCCGCGTTCCTCAAAGTAGCGCACGCGCTCCTCAAGTTCCTTTTTGATCTCCTCTATGGCCCGGCGCAGGCGGTCCTCCTCGGTCACGTAGTGGGTGGCCGGGAAAACCACCGTCTCCTTAAGTCTCCCCAGGACCTTTCCCCGAAAAGGGTCGATGACCTTTATGGCCTCGATTTCGTCCCCGAAAAGCTCCACCCGCAAAGCCCGCTTTTCCTCGCTTGCGGGAAAGATCTCCACCACGTCCCCGCGCACGCGAAAGGTCCCGCGGCGGAAGTCGTAGTCGTTTCGCTCGTAGTGCATGGTAATAAGGCGCCTTATGAGCCGATCCCGGGGAAGGGTGTCTCCCACCCGGAGGTAAAGATGCATGCGGGCGTAGTCCTCAGGCGACCCCAGGCCGTAGATGCAGGAGACACTCGCCACCACGATCACGTCCCGGCGGGAGAGCACCGCGGAGGTGGCCGCATGCCGCAGGCGGTCTATGAGATC
>WFPH01000203.1 GCA_015487645.1 Thermosulfurimonas sp.
ACACGGTGGTGAACCGCGGGGGACGTCTTTTCGGGACCAATACCGACTGGCTCGGCGTGAAGAGAAGCCTTGAGGAAGCCGGCCTCGAACTTTCCGGGAAACGGGCCGTGGTGGTAGGGGCCGGGGGGGCGGCCCGGGCGGTGATCTACGCC
Organism: Thermosulfurimonas sp.; assembly: GCA_015487645.1. Lineage (GTDB taxonomy): Bacteria > Desulfobacterota > Thermodesulfobacteria > Thermodesulfobacteriales > Thermodesulfobacteriaceae > Thermosulfurimonas_A. Next base: position 153 of record WFPH01000203.1, read on the forward strand.
TTGCGAGAGCTCGGGGCCGAGGTCGAGATTTACAACCGCACCATAGAGAAGGCCGAAAGACTGGCCCGGGATTTCGGAGGTCGCGCCTATCCTCTTTCCGAGATTATCCGGGCCTCGGGGGAGATCCTCATACAGACCACGAGCGTAGGACTCAAGAGCGGGGAGAGTCCGGTGTCACCGGAGGTCTTCCGCCATTTCCGGGCAGCCATGGACATCGTGTATGTGCCCCTCAAGACCCGCTTTCTTTCCGAGGCCGAGGCCGCGGGCTGCCAGACTATTGATGGTCTCCGAATGCTGGTCTATCAGGGCGCGGAGCAATTCCGGCTTTTCACCCAAAAGGACCCTCCGATAGATCTCATGTATAAGGCCGCGCTTGAGAGACTTCGCCATGGAGAAAAAAAGAATTGAACCGCTTACGAGACCGGTGAACCTTAGTCTTCGTCTTCCGGGCTCAAAGAGCCTCACCCAGAGGGCCCTCCTGTGTGCCGCCCTGGCCGAGGGGGAATCGGTCATAAGGAATCCGCTGGTTAGCGAGGATACAGAACTTCTGGCCCGGGCCCTTTCGGTTTCGGGGTGCCGGGTGGAATTACGGGACGGGGCCTTCCGGATCTCCGGGGTCGGGGGAAGGCCAGGGTTTTCCGGAGAGAGGATCTTTTTCGGAAACAACGGCACCGGATCCCGATTTTTCCTGGCCTATGCCGCCCTTTCTAGGGCCGGGAAGGCCATAATCTACGGCAAACCACGGCTCCATGAACGCCCCATGGGCCCGCTCCTTTCCGCCCTTCGGGCCCTGGGGGCCCGGCTCGAGTGCCTAGAGCGGGAGGGGTATCTTCCGGTGAAGGTTTCCCCCGGGGATCTTTCCGGAGGCCGGGTCGAGCTTTCCGCGGAAAAGAGCAGCCAGTTCGTCTCGGCCCTGCTCCTCATAGGCCCCTATCTTACGGGAGGGCTCGAACTCGAGATCCGGGGCGAGATGGTCTCCACCCCCTACGTGGAGCTCACCCTTGCGGTGATGAGGGCCTTCGGGGCCGGAGTGGAGAAGAGCGCCCGTGGATTCAGGGTTTCTGAAGATGGTTATAGGTCCCGTCTTTATGAAGTAGAAGGCGACGCCTCAAGCGCCTCCTATTTCCTGATTCTTCCGGCCCTTCTCGGGGGTTCGGTCACGGTAGAGAACCTCTCCCCGGACTCCCCCCAGGCCGACATCCTGCTTCTCCGGATCCTTTCCGAGATCGGAGGGCGGATCGAGCGCGCCGGGGAGGGGGTGAGGGTGGAATTCTCCGCCTCCCCCCGGGCCTTTGAGGTCAATCTCAAGGAGGCCCCGGATCTCTTTCCCACCCTCTGTGTGCTGGCCGCGGTGGCCGAGGGCTGCACACGCATCTACGGGGCTCCGCACCTGCGCTACAAAGAATGCGACCGCATTGCGGCCATGGCCAAGGAGTTAAAAAAATGCGGGGTAAAGGTCAAGGAACTTCCTGACGGGATCGAAATCGAGGGCGGAGGGGCGCTTTCCGGGGCCGAGATCGAGACCTATGACGACCACCGCATCGCCATGGCCTTCGCGGTCCTGGGCCTCAAGGTCCCGGGCCTGATCATCCGTAACCCGGCCTGCGTGTCAAAATCCTTTCCGGAATTCTGGGATTATCTCGAAAAGGTCTATTCCTAATTAAATCCAGTATTCCGGGTAGCGGCGGCTTGCCGGGATATTGTTGACCAGGACCGCCACCGCGAGCATAATGATCGCCCCCAGACCGGCGGGCACCAGGGCGTAAAGATAGCCCAGGTGGTGAACTTTTTCGCTTCCGATGACCGCGATCAGGGCCGTGGCCCCGCCCGGAGGATGCAGGGTCCTGGTGGCGTGCATCACGGCAATGGCCGTGGAGACTGCAAGAGCCGCGGCCAGCCACATCTCGGAATGGAAGAGCTTATAACAGGTGACGCCAATGATGGCCGAAATGATGTGCCCTCCCACCAAATTCCGGGGTTGGGCCAGAGGACTCTTGATGGCCCCGTAAATCAGGACCGCCGAAGCCCCGAAGGAACCAATGACCATCACGAGATCCGTACCGGCAAGCAAGTTGTAGTGAATGTAAGCCACGGCCGCGATCCCCAGAAAGGCCCCGATCCAGGACCACACAATCTCTGAAAAAGGAGCCCGTGGGGGACTCGGGGTCACCCCCTTCATCTTGGAAAAATACACCGACCAGAATCCCATAAATTGAACCCCTTCTTTGGCTTTTAAGCTTACCCGTTAACATTTCCGGAAGGATAAGCAAGTTAAAAATGCCTCCTTGAGGGTTAAAAACAGGCAAAAGTTGTTTCGTTTTTTTTAATCGAAGCCACCCCCCTATACCGGCGATCTCTCCCCGGACGACTCCATCCCAGAAACATATTCCCAAACAATCGCGATTTAAAGCGGTACTCCTTGAGTCAAAAACAGATCAAAAACATTCTTGAAATTTTTGGAGTATGTTAGAATAAATCTATATCAGTGGAGGAGTCGAAAATTTTATTCCAGACCCTTAATTCGTCTTCTAAATGGGTGATTCTTTCCATTGTTTATCGGCATCCCGGTCTTTCGGGAAGAAAAATCTTTCAACTTTCGGGTATGGGATGGGTTCCTATCCGGAATTCTCTGGAAGATCTCTATCGCCAGCGTTTCATTCTGCGCCGAAAATCCGGACGATCGTATCTCTATTTCCCCAATGAAGAACATATTTTCTTTCCCCTTCTCAAGGAATTCTTTGAAAAAATAGAAGAAATTCATGTCCAGCTCTACTATGACCTTCGACGTTCCGTGTTTCAGGAAAACGATAACGATCTCTTGGCCCTGAAGATTTCATCCTCTCACCTTTATCTCGTTACCCGTAAGGAAGGCCAGGCCCTGGAAAAAAAGGTCGCCACTTATCTTAAGCGTCGAGGGTTAGAATTTCTTCTTACGGAAATCATCCCCTTCAAGGATCTGGAAAAGGAAAAATATAAAAATCTACCCAAACTTCCGGGCAAAATTTGCGGTTTACCTCTTCTTCAGCTGTTAAAACTCATTTGAATTTCAGCCGCAGGTCTTCCGATATAATATCCCTGAGCGTAGTCCACTCCCATACGACGCAGGGCTTCGAGATGAGCTTTCTCCTCCACATATTCGGCCACGATGCGCACCTTCAGAAGTTTGGCCAGGGTCACGGCCCCGGCCACAAAGGCCCGATCAATCTCTTCGGTAAGGATGGAGCGCACCACCTCGCCCTCAAGCTTGATGTAGTCCAACGGAAGGTTCTTGAGATAACGATAAGAGGAGTAACCGGAACCGAAATCGTCGAGGGCCAGCCCCATTCCCCTATCCTTAAGTTCGGAAACGGCCCTTTTAAGCTCCGAAAAGTCTCTGACCCTCTCTCTTTCCGTAAGCTCCACCACGATCCTTCCCGGAGAAACACCGCACTCCTCAAGGAGTCGAAAGAGTCCTTCGCGAAACTCCTGCCGGACAAGACTCCGGGGAGAGAGATTGAAGAAGAAAAGGACCTCCTCCGGGGCCTGGCGGGCCTTCTCAAGGGCCTTCTCCCAGAGAAGCCTCTCCAGGCGGGCGATAAGCCCCATCCTTTCGGCGCAGGGGATGAATCTATAAGCCGGAATGATCTCCCCATGATCGTCCACTAGGCGCATGAGGACCTCATAGGCCGCGACACGTCCGGTGGCGAGCTCCAGGATGGGCTGGAAAAAGGGGATCACGCGCCCTTTATCCACGGCCTCAAGAAGGAGAATATTCCTCCGGCGGTGTTCGGTCTCCGAAAACTGGCAGTCCTCATCCGTGGGGAAGGTCCAGCGTCCCTTGCCCTGCTCCTTGGCCTCATACATAGCTCGATCTGTCTCTTATACACATCTGACGCT